>JBAXMF010000158.1:0-5618 GCA_037134435.1 Methanomicrobiales archaeon
GCAATCAATAATGCATGGGTGATACTATCCACGGGTTATAGGTTATACCCCTGGTGTATTAATCATGGCCTGGTCCAGCATGGCATTATTCGCAGAAAAAAAATAAACCAACTTTTTGGCTAAAATAGGATACCCTAACGAATCCGCCCGCCGGTTTTATATTGAAACAAAAACCGGGGCTCCAGTCTCCCATCACATCAAAAAAATAATGGTGTCCAGATCATGCGGTAATGCTTGCCGGAATTCATTTGAATTGTTTGTATATTGCGCCGTTGCCACATAGTATACGATCATAATTTTTTTATTAACCCAAATACAGATAGTAAGTAATTAAACGGAGTCCTATCGTGTGTATTGCAATTCCCGCTGAAGTAATTGAAATTAAGGAAGGAAATATCGGTGTCGTTGATTATGGTGACTTAAAACAGGAGATACGCCTTGACCTGGTCGATGTTGAAGTAGGGGAATTTGTTCTGATTCACGTTGGTTTCGCCATACAAAAAATGTCAAGAGAGGAAGGACTTGAGACCCGCAGCCTATTCCGTGAAGTATATTCTGCCATGGACCAGAAACCCCCCGTCACACTATAAATTACCTGAATTTATATTCACAAAATCCCGCATAGTAAATTTTCCCGGTGTTCATTCAGGCGTCCAGTCCAGGATACGGGTGGGCTTGTAAAAAGACCAGAATATTTTCATCCAGGGGTTCTCTGGTAGCTGCCGGATGAATAATTTCTAGTACCGGATGACCGCTAGAATATTGTAGGGAAGCGGAAAATATAGATACTGAATATCTGTTCCTCACCGTCAGTTATTGTTACCATTCATCACGCTGGAATGAATTATGGTAGGAAAATTCAGTATCATACGTGAACTTGGCGAAAGCGGCCTTCTATTACCTGGAATGGTAAATGATGGGCTAACCGCGAATGACCAGGCAAAATATTTTTTCACCCTGCTCCAGGCGGCACAGATACATGCTGATCTTCCGGACCTTGAAGGTACGAATCTTTCGAGGGAACGTGAAGTTGCCGGCATCGGTTCTGACTGTTTCGATCGTGTGGTGGCAGGGTCAAAAAAGACCGGGCCTCAAATGTACCGGGTACCGGAGCTCGTTACTATTCTCGGTGAGGTTAAACATTGCTTCCTTGCGATGCAGCTCCCCATTGCCAAGGGCGGCCTACCTGAAGCGGAAGACTACGATAAGAGGACGAAAAAGCTTCTGGATGAATTGCCCAACTCTCAAGGTGAGACGATAAGCGGCACTGCGATTGCGGATATCACCAGGGGTGACCCAGGTGGGCCGGACAGCCTCCATCTCCTCCTGATGGACATGCACAAGTCGTTGAACCGGCTCCAAAAAATGATATCCACTGAAAATATTGCCGGTGCGATGACCTACAACCTCCAGGAGCAGGACAAACACCTTGTCCTGGCTTTCATGTCGGGTCTGAACAGGACCGCTCCGTTGAAATTCGACCACCCCGGCCTTGGCACAACGGCCACGAGGTCAAATGGCCGGCTTGTCCTCCAGAATGATATCGGGTTAACTGATGCGCATGTTCTTGTCATCCATGCCGGGCCTACAGAGATCAATATCACGTATACCGATATCCATATGCCCCGCCTGCAGTTTTTCCAGGCCCTTTTTGATTCCTGGGATGTGAACTGGGAAGATACCCGCTCCAGGAAAGGGGATGAGAACTTCGAAAAGAGACTCTTTCACCTTTCGATCGGAAGTTACCATGCGAAGGACGAGGAAGAACAGAGGGAATTTCTGGAATTTCTTGGATCAAGGATCGTCTTTTTAATTGACTGGAACCGCGCAAGGAAACGGCTCCGGAGTTTTCTGCCAAATAAAGACTGCGTTACGGTGCTCCGGTGGGCAGCGGAACATGAAGTCGGGCATGTCGGATTCCTCCAGGTAGGTGGAGAAAAGCTGGTCTATGATGGTCTTGAAATGGCGGCCAGGATCCCCTTACGATATGGCGAACCCCTGTACCAGATACTTGGGAGGGAGAAGACCATTGAGTATTTCAGTTGGGTTTTTAATGCAGCGGCGACCGGACTGCTTGCACATCACTCCCTGTTACTTATCCAGGATGAAATTAAAGCTGAGTTGCTCAGGTATTTCCATTCGGCCCACGAGAATTTGATGGAAATTTGCGAACAACACGCAACCCTCACGGTTGAAGTCGCCATGTCAGTCCGGGATGCCTTACTCCACATACAGAGGAAGGAGAACAACCAATTCACTGAGAGGACGGCTAGACGTGCAAAAATATGGGAGAGTGAGGCCGACAGTCTCGTCTCAAAAGTACGGTCGCTTTCACTTCGCTTCGAAGCTGCCCGGCAATATACTGATTTAATAAACGTGGCAGATGATGCACTCGATTTTCTTGAAGAAGCATGTTTCTTTTCGACACTGGTCCCAAAAAGTACCCATTCTGAAAAGATGTTGCACGCTCTCGTAATGCTCGGGGAGATTGCGGTCAAAGGTAGCCAGGAATATTTGAAAGCGGTTATTTCTTCCCAGTACGTGCACAAAGGATACAGCCGTGAGGAGATGCAGGACTTTATCCGGGCAATCGATGGTGTGATCAGCATGGAACGGGAAGCGGATGACGCGCTCAGAAATGCAGAGAGGATAATCCTTGCAGAGACAACTGATTACAAGGAATTACGGGTATTTTTCGAGATAGCACGTATTATTGAGTGTTCAACAAATTCCCTGATGAAAGCCGCATTCGGATTGAGGAACAATATCCTCGAGGGCCTGAACTGGTAATCATGACTAAAGACTTATCTGCACGTATTGTATTTTTCGGGCCTGGAATAAAAGCTGATATACCTCCTGAAGATTTTGGCAGCAAGGCTGCGGGGCTTGGGATCATGTCCTCGCTTGGTATCCCTATACCACCGGGTTTTGCGCTAGATGTGTCAATATGTGAAGATTATTATAAAAACGGGATGAAGGCCCCATCAGCTCTTCCGGAACTCCTCGAGAAGGGTATCGCGTACCTCGAACAAGCAACTGGTCTCCAGTATGGAAGTGCGAGGAAACCTCTCCTTGTATCTGTCCGGTCTGGTGCCCCGGTATCGATGCCGGGTATCATGGATACTATTCTCAACGTGGGACTAAACCGTGAGACGATACGGGGCCTGGTTTTTTTAACCGGCAACCCCCGGTTTGCCGGGGACTCCTACCGGCGCCTCTTTGAGAATATGGCGGAGATTGTTTTCCGCCAGAACCCTGACCAGTACAGGGTCATCCTGTCAGAAATAATGGAAGAGGAAGGGATAGATGATGTGGTGGAAATGGATTCGCGAAGCCTAAAGAGACTGGCCCTTCAATACCAGCGAACCTTTTTTTCCGCTGAAAAGTTAGAATTTCCCGAGGATGTGAAAACACAGCTCCTGATCTCTTCCGTTGCCGTGCTCCGTTCATGGACAAATCCACGGGCTGATTCATTCCGCCATATGTACCCGGTAAAATACCTGCGTGGAACCGCCATTACCATACAGGCGATGGTGTTTGGGAATATGGGCCTGAATTCAGGTGCCGGAGTTGCGTTTACCCGGAATCCCTGGAGCGGAGAGAATGAACCGGTCATTGATTTTAAGTTTGGGGCACAAGGGGAAGATGTAGTATCCGGAAACCAGTCTGCCACGATACAGAGTGAATTAAAGAGATCAATGCCCTCTGTTTATGATGAGCTCAGGCATATAGGGCAAATGGTTGAATCACATTTTAATGATATGCAGGACCTGGAGTTTACCGTTCAGGAGGGAAAACTCTACCTCCTCCAAACCCGTAATGGGAAACGCTCCCCCCTGTCTGCAATCAGGATCGCTGTTGATATGTGGCGGGAAGGAATCATTACGCCAGATACCGCATTGTCCCAGGTAGAGGGCCTCGATCTCGAATCGATCAAGGTCCGCCGTGTTTCCACCATGGATTATCCGGTTGCGACAGGGACATCGGCATCCGGTGGCGTTGCGACGGGAAGTGTGGTTTTTTCACCTGAACGGGCGTTAATTGAAGTTTCTTCTGGACCGGTGATCCTTGTCAGGGAAACGGCATCACCTGATGATATCGAGGGAATACGGGCTGCGTCGGGGTTGCTGACCGCGAAAGGAGCACGTACCTCGCATGCAGCAGTCGTTGCACGCCATATGGGGAAGGTCTGTATCGTGAATTGTGCAGGCCTGGAGATTGACCTATCTCACAACAAATGTCAACTGGGTGGCCAGGTTATCCGGGAAGGAGATACTATTTCATTGGACGGAAATACCGGGTCGGTATACCTCGGTGTCGTCAGTACCACCTATGAAACGCCCCAGGAGTTATTGGATATTGTCCTTTCCTGGAAAACCTCATTGTCAGCGGACAATGGAACAGGGGACAATTAAGTAGCCAAAAACAGGTTCTCGTTTCCCAGGTCTGAAATTATTATTCTCCACCAAAAAAATTCAGGTTGATAAGACCTATCATCCGGCCCGCGGGTATGCCGCGTGATTTTTATTCAAAACAGGATGAGTCACCACGTCCCGGATGGTCCAAAATTTAGAGTCTTTTAGTTCTAGTCTTCCATAGCTCTGGTCCTAAAAAACCGGATAATATATAATGTTACAAAAGAATGAAAATCTACAGGTGATTATTACGAAAATGTATTATCTTTTAATTTTTGCCCTCGTCATCGGGATGATGACTATCGGTTTTGTATCAGCTGAAATCCTTCCCGTTGAAAATATTGGCGGCGGACAGGGATACTATGACATTTCATCCAACCCTGAAGGGGGGATGGTTATCTTTGACGGTCAAAATAAAGGTACTACCCCCGTTACCGTTAGTGTAAGTTCCACCGGGAGTCCCGGTCATACCATCAGCATCTCTAAAGCTGGGTACAACACGTGGAGCACCTCTAAATTCGGTAACCCGTTGGAAGGAGAAACGATTTACGTTGATGCGGATCTGGTGTTTATACCCGTGACTGAACCGCCCACCTTCTACCCGACTACCGTACCTCCGACGATGATCGGTGGTGGAAAAGGGTATTATGATATTTCATCAAACCCCCAGGATGCGACGGTTATTTTTGATGGCAAAAACAAGGGACTTACACCCCTTACGGTTGAAGTAAGCACCTCCGGGACTCCCGGTCATACCATCAGTATCTCAAAAGCGGGGTACCAGACGTGGACCACCAGTGAACCCGGTAACCCATTCGAGGGAGAGACGGTTTCTGTTAATGCTGATCTCGTGTTTATTCCGATAACTCTTCCGCCAACGACAATAGGTGGCGATAAGGGGTACTATTATGTTACGTCCAGCCCAAGCGGCGCAGCTGTCTCCCTTGACGGGACAAACGAGGGGACGACCCCCGTCACTCTTGATGTAAGTTCCACCGGTACGCCGGGTCACACCATTGGTGTTGCGATGCCCGGGTACCAGTCATGGAGCCAGTATTATCCAGGGAACCCGCCCGCAGGATCGACGGTATATGTGAATGCAGCGTTATCTCCGTCTTACCAGGCTGGCAATATCCAGGTGATGTCCTCCCCGTCGGGTGCATATGCGGTCCTTGATAATGGTCAGTATTCCCTTGTTACACC
>JBAXMF010000159.1:0-5547 GCA_037134435.1 Methanomicrobiales archaeon
GGTTTATTGTCATTCGTGATGGGACTTTCGGGATTACTATGGAGAGCTCCTCAACAGTGTCGCGATAACTCATTTTTTCTACAAAATCGACACTTATCATCACGATGTCTGGTTGATACTGTTTTTTCCCCTCAAACAGAATTCTTGTGAAAATGGGTTTAATTATTTTATTTTGATCGATATCCTTGACTTTGTTCAATTTGACATTCAATTGTCCAACCGAAGTTATTGCTTTTTTTTCAGACGTTCCAGCACGTGCATACCGCTCATTCCCATCTCCCTTTGAATATTTTTCTCCGCAAAGTAATGTCACAAGTTTGTCATCTGTCGCGGTTATGATCTGTTCAAGAATCCTTGCTTCGATGTTTTGAATTTTCAACGAAGAAACGAGATTTTCAATTGGCACTGCTTCATCATCAGGAACGCAAACATTTACTTCTATTGAAACATTGATTTCCATTGAGGGTGGTCTCCTTTTGGGGTTTGACAACCAGTGAGATCATCCCTGAGATGATTATCTTAGCCGATCATGGGACACAATCAACATATTAATAGCAATCTCGACTTGGGGAGAAAATGAAGGTTCACCAGTGTTCAATCAGGTAAAATAAAACGCTACCGGCAGCAACCATTTGGACATTCGGGTTTTTACGTGCCCCGATAAATGTGATGTTTGCCATAAAAAACTGCAAGAAGTCCTCGAACAAGATCAAGTTACCCCCTGCTTAGAAAGGAATATCCGAAACTGGTAGGGCTCACCCTTGCACGAGCTACGGATTTCCGCGACCATATATCCGGACCGGCGGTGCGAACCACATAAAATGTGGGTCAACTGCATGCTCATTCCTGCTCGCTCATTTGATCCGGGCTATTCCCGGGGTAAAGAGGTACTGTGTGAAGGGGCGGGCGGATTTTTCGGATATATAGTACGCAACAATGCCTCGGTAAAAGGAAAATTCCCGGTGCGTGTATATGATGAACCGGGTACAGGATCCGTGGGAAATATATCTCCCTGCTCCCCAACACTGATTTATGTCAGACATCCTCGTCACCTATGTAACAAAAAAGGGTTCGACGGGCGAAATTGCCCAGGCCATTGCAAAAGAGCTCCAGGCTGCGGGCCAAACTGCGGATACGATTGAAATCAACAATGTCACAACCCTCTCAGGATACAAGGGCATTGTAATTGGCGGACCGATGTATTTAGGGCACATAGACAGCAACGTGAGAAAATTTGTAATGAAGCACTCAGGTGAGCTTGCAAAAGTGCCGGTGGCCGGGTTCGTCGTCTGCATTTCAGCGGCATCAAAGGACCCGGAAGGAATGGCATGGGCAGAGAAGGCGCTCCATAAAGCCCTCGATCCCCTCCCACTTGTTGATGAGGCGATCTTTGCGGGGAAACTCGACCCGGAAAAACTCTCATGGTTCCAGCGTTGGATCACGAAAAATGTTAAATCCCCGATTGGCGATTTCCGTGACTGGGCAGCAATCGCAACCTTTGCGAGGGAACTGCCCGGGAAGATGAATATCTGATTGACCGATCAGGTAGAAAGTTGTGGATACCCGGAAGTGGAATTATAACGATGCTAACAGTTCGATAAAGGCGTTTGGGATTGATACATTGTTTTTAGATTATTTGGGATGTGTCCCCCGCGGAAGCAAAAAAAGACTATTATTCCTTCGTGACCGTGACCTCGAATTACTGCAGACTATCGCGATCGGGTTGTCGGGGGCAGGTGTCACATACCGACTTCGGTAACTGCACCCACCCGGCAGGGGGGATCATCGCATCCCTGCACCTGGTGACAGCGGGATATCGACATCCTTCTGGATGATGTAGCGGTACGGGTCGATGCTGCCCGAAGAAATACTCGTGGTACCGCTGCAGGTCTGCGGGGGTCGCGTTATAGGACTACTCGCCACCCTCATATGCGGTCACGTCCATCGGAATCCGACCGTAGCCTTCCAGGCAGTACTCATCCCAGAAAGGTGTGCCGGAATATCTGACGGGGTATTTTCGGGATATCCCCGCATTACTGGCTATTCTTTTTATCTGTTTGGCAGGGATTGGTATGTTGGTTGTTGCCTATTTCCGATAGGTAACATTAACAATTGCATCTTTTTCTGTTGGGTCAAACGGATATTCCGCTTTCCAGGGTGCCCGATATTCCCGGCTTGCTATCACGGCAATATTCCTTTTATTACCTGTTTTGAAGTTGGTTTCAAATTTAACCACCTGATCGGCAAACGTAATATCCGACCATTTGAGATTTCCAATTTCACCAATCCGAAAACCAACTTCGTACAGCATTATCAACATGGCCCAGTCCCGGTTTTACATACATACCCGGATCATGACCTCTCACTCCTACACTACCAGCAGATCGTTTGTCTGTTTGGTATCGGAATTGATAGCAGGTCTTTTTATTGCCTTTAGTTTCTTTTCGGTGAAGCTGGAGATACCATCATGATAAGCCACTGGTAAAACGGTTTTAGAATTACGATAATATCGTGAATTGTGTTCAGTGCAAAGGTTTTTCCCTTGATTTCTTCGGGAACTTTGCCCTCCAACCAGAAAGATGATTTCCATTTATTCGCATCCCGTGCCACAGATTTTTAAATCATCGCATAAATATCGGTTATACTTGTATCAGAATGGAGGGGCAACTGGTCACCAGGCATCAGACTGAAAATAATCTTGTTAACTCGTCAATGGGATAACTCGCGCGCGGCCTTCTGTTCCGCCAGATAAGTGTTGAGAAGCTCGAGGTCATCAGCGGTGAGTATCTCCTCGTCAATGTATTTTTTGCAAAGATATTTTGCCCAGTGGCACATTGTTATAGTGGAATGTGCGTCCCTCCCGGACAGGAGATCCTGCGACATTCTTCTTCAGTTGCATGATAGGAGATCATCTTAAGCAGGACAAATAATTTGTCTGTAGAAGTAGACATACATCCCGTTTGCCCCGGTAGGGTAGTGGACATCCTAGAAGCCTCCGGAGCTTTTGACCCGGGTTCAAATCCCGGCCGGGGCGCTGTTTGTTTTTGATTATTACTTGATAATACATGTCATTCCATTATTGTATCATATGATAATTCATAAAGGAAAATTAAAAGTTACTCTATTCCATCTTCCGGTTCCATCATAGCCCCACATTTATTGCAGATAGGTACGCTATGGCCTTCAGCTTCAACTATCCGAATTTCTTTTGAGAATACAATTGTATCGAATTTTCCATTTTTATCGAAAATGTTCTGAATTGTCCCTCTTGACCCACAAACAGAACATCGTAACAGGTTCGTACCTGCACATGTTTCCCGCCTTTCACATATCGAGCAGTCCTCGCAAATATCATTCATTTTTTTGCAGCCCCATTAAATAATTGGACTTAACCTAATATATTTTGAATGTTACGGGTAATTTTGTGAAGTCCGAATTATCCTTCTCGGTCCATTTGAATAAATCTCTAACAAATTATGGGTAATAACAAACTTATCATCAGGTGGAAGAAAAGAATAATCATGGGCCTACCGGAATTTAGAACGTTCACAGCACAGGATACATATTCATTACACTGTTTGATTTAGTCGGGAGGAAACACCGAAAATTGTATAGTCACAGAGGATCAGCGGGCCTGTATCGGTTACAAGGGATAATTCTTATCCTTAATTACTGTACTACTACAACGGGTGTAAATTTTGGAGCATAACATCGTTTCATTCCCGGGGTTGACAATATGCACTGCATGTGGGAGAATTTCAGATTTTGAGAGTACCTGCTCCGGCACACACGATATTGCCGGAATGGTTGGAAAAGTAATATGTAAAAAATGCGGGAGGACGAACGGACAATTTGAATCCGCCTGCATAGAAAATCACGATATTTCTCCCGTAATGGGGAAGTTGATGTGCAGGAAATGCGGAACGAGCGGCCTGCTTTCAGCCTTCCAGAAAAAAGGGTGCAATTCAAACCATAGTATTTCAGTGATTGACGGGGTACCTAAATGCCGTCGCTGTGGTGCAACAAAAGACTGGACTACAAAGCGGTGTGGTTTGTAAATGTTATACCGTATAGGTAATATTTCAATATCAGGCAGATTATTCTTAATTCATCCATTGAAATGAATTAAATTCATCTCTTTTCGTTTTACTATCTAAATATTGCAAGATTACATGCACACGCACTACCATTAACGGTCCGGTATTGATAGCCCCGGGGGTCGATTAAAAACGAAATCTTCTTGGGTTACTCCTATGTTAATTTGAGCCGGGAAGGTGAATTAAGAATGATTGAATGAGATGAAGTGGTTATCGGAAAATTCCATAATACAGCCCGGGCCCACATTTTATTCACCTGACCACTGGTGAACTTGAGTTGCTGAACGGGTTTGTCCTCACTGCAAGAGAGAAGAGATAGGGGTAATTCGTTTTCAGATGAAACATATAATCGAGCCATTGAATGACAATAAGCGATACCACCCTTTTCGTGTCCCCTGCGAGGTGGTTAAGGTCCGATTCAGGAAGTTGCCCAAAATCATCTCTTGCCGATAACTCCTCTTCAAGGTGAAATACTGCATTGAGAAGGTCCGTAAATTTCTCATGCTCAAACAGGACCGGGTGCTGCAGGAGTTGCACAAGGAGGGTCCGTTTTCCCCTCAGTAACTGGTGGACTTCCACCAGATCGATTTTGTTGATATTGATATCATAGTTCCAGTTTCCGAGATGTGTTTTCGCGGTTAGGAAGTCTCGCTCACCCCAATCAGATTGGACAAGCAGAGAGTTATTCAATATTTCGCTGCTGGTTACCGCACCTTTCAGCTTTCTTATCAAAGGGATTCCTGCCTCTGAAAAGAACACCCCAACGATCATATTTACTTTCCTGTTCCTTGCAATCGCCTCTTTTCGACCGAGTGTTAATTCAATTGAATTGGCAATAACAAAAATGAAGGACCCCACACCGGCAAGAATAACAAATATTCCCAGAATCTTACCCGCATCTGTTTTTGCCGTGATATCCCCATATCCAACGGTAGAGATGGTGACAATCGTGAGGTATATGGAATCAAGGGGTGAAAGTCCCTCGAGAAAAATAAATCCAACAACCCCTGTGGCAATGACCAGTGCAAGGATGACGATATAATATCTAAACCGTAATACCGGGGAGCTCATTAATCGTCTACCTCTGTCACCGTAACTTAAAAAAATTTCCCGGGGAACTGCTAATTATCCTATTAAAAAGGGCCGGGTTGAATCATTCCTGTAGTACTCATTCTGCCCCCCCCAAAAAAAGTGTTCCAAATTTTAGACCTGATTCTTGTGAGCCCATCCAATTAGGATTTCCACATAAAAAGCCATCGCTATTTTTCACGATTCGTTGATAAATTTGGTTTGAAAACCCGCAAATCGGCATATGCGGAGACATTTCGGTACCTTTATATAGTTAGCCTGAGTGCCTCTATGGTTTTATTCATAGAAGAAACCAAAGGGCTCACGTTAGGTGAGATATTACCGAATCGGATACCGATTAGCGAGTATCTGCAACATATAG
>JBAXMF010000160.1:0-5522 GCA_037134435.1 Methanomicrobiales archaeon
TGACTTCGTCGGAGGATACTGCCTTTGAGATAATCTGGCGGATTGCATGGTCGATCTCTTCCGGGGACCTGCCATCAGCTCCTGTCAGTTTAACCATCTGCGCCCTGATGACCTGGAAAAAGGCAACTTCATCACGGATTTTCAGAGCTTCAGGGTGCGGTACTGCCAATGCAAATGACTTGGTGAGTTCGGTAACACTCTGAAGCAGTCGTTGCTTTCCATCTTTCAGATCAAGAACGAAACCCATTGCGGGGTTAATTAAATTGAGTCTTGCACTATGGCCCCCACTTTTCCATCCGGACCAGTCAAACCCATGGAAAAGGCCACAGCATATCTCATATTTTTCGAGCATGACTGCGACTGCTTCTTCCTGGTCAATGTAGAGTTTTCCTTTACCCTGGTTATCGGTGTAATCCCGAAGGGCCTTTTTGAGTTCCTCGGCGAGCCCGAGATAATCGACGATTCTTCCGCCATTCTTATCACGATATACCCGGTTGACCCTCGCGATCGCCTGCATGAGGGTATGGCCTTTCATCGGTTTGTCAACGTACATCGTATGCAGACAGGGGACGTCGAAACCGGTCAACCACATATCCCTGACGATTGCAATTTTGAAGGAGTCTTCACAGTTCTTGAACCGTGTTGCAAGTTTCTCACGACGTTGTTTATTCCTGATATGCGGTTGCCAATCGACAGGGTCAGTTGCAGAGCCGGTCATTACAACCTTAATTACTCCTTCCATGTCGGAATCATTGTGCCATTCAGGGCGAAGCCTGATGATTGCGTTATAGAGGTCGACACAGATCCGGCGACTCATGCCGACGATCATTGCTTTCCCGTTCATGGTTGATTCACGATCTTCGAAGTGGGAGACAATATCACGGGCGATCAGGGAGACACGTGTTTCGGTCCCAACGACAGCTTCAAGAGCGGCCCATTTGCTCTTCAGGTTCTCCCGGGTAGCGACTTCTTCTCCTTCGGTTACCTCTTCGAAATTGCTGTCGAGATGGGGTCGTTCCTCCTCTTTCAGCTCTATCTTTGCGAGCCTGCTCTCGTAATAGATCGGGACTGTTGCCCCGTCGTCGATGGCCCGCTGGACATCATAGATGTCAACATACTCGCCGAACACTGACCGGGTGCTCTTGTCTGCCATCTCGATCGGTGTCCCGGTGAAGCCGATAAAGGATGCGCTGGGAAGTGCTTCGTGGAGATATTTGGCAAATCCATATGAAATTTCTCCGGTTGTTCCGCTGGCCTTTGCACCGAATCCGTACTGGCTCCGGTGTGCTTCATCGGCAATGACGATGATGTTTCGCCGGTCTGAAAGAATAGGATAATGGTCTTCTTCTTTTTCGGGGAGGAATTTCTGAATCGTGGTGAATATCACGCCACCAGAAGCAATCGCGAGTTTCGACCGCAGGTCGTCCCGGTCTGACACCTGGACCGGTGTCTGCCGGAGTAGTTCATGACACCTGGAGAATGTTCCGAAGAGCTGGTCGTCGAGGTCGTTCCGGTCGGTAATCACGAGAATTGTGGGATTTTCCATCGCAGGGTTCCGGATGACCTGGCCAGCGTAGAAAACCATTGTAAGACTTTTTCCCGATCCCTGGGTGTGCCAGACAACCCCGCATTTCCGGTTTCCTTTCGGACCGGAAGCAGCAATCGTCGTCTCAATGGCTTTCCTGACTGCGTGGAACTGGTGATAGCCAGCCATCTTTTTGATGACGTTCCCGTTTGCGTCCTCTTCGTACACGATGAAATGACTGACCAGGTCCAGCAACCTTCGTTTATTGCAGATGCCCTTGATCAGTACCCCGAGCTCCGGAAGGGCCGGGGAGGCGAGATCATCCCCGGTGACAGTCCTCCATCGCATGAACCATTCGTAATTTGCCGAGATGGTACCCACCCGAGCCCCGAGTCCATCCGAGATGATGAGCATTTCATTGTACGCGAAAAATGATGGTATCTGATGCTTGTAGGTTGAGAACTGGCTGAAAGCGGACCGTAAAGTTGCGTTTTCATCTGCAGGATTTTTTAACTCGATAACGATGATGGGGAGACCGTTGAGGAATAGTACAATGTCCGGGCGCCGGTTGTGCTGCCCTTCGACAACCGTGAACTGGTTCACGGCGAGCCAGTCGTTATTCTCCGGATTTTCAAAGTCGGCCAGTCTGACCCGGTCCCCTGCGATAGTTCCATCCGGTCGCTGGTATTCGACATCTACCCCTTCAACCAGCATTTTATGGAAATTCCGGTTATTGATAGCAAGTGAAGGGGAAGAGGGGATGGTAACCTTCCGGAATGCATCGTCGAGAGCCTCGGAGGGGATCGACGGGTTCAGCTTTCGGATTGCGTGATTGAGACGCTGTTGAAGGATGTATTCATGATAATTGGCCCTTTCTGCCCGGGCTTCACCAGGTGCAATTTCAGGTCCGAATATGACTGAATAATGAAGATCACGGAGCCAGGCGAGCGCTGCTTCTTCGATGTGAGACTCATTAATACGATTTGGCATATTTGCAGATTCTTGCATTAAGTTTCCTTCGTTCCATCTTTTTTAATCCAAGGTACATCTTCAACAGTCCCAACCCATAAATTATCAGATAGTCGATTGAAATAGGTACCTTCGTAATCGCATAATCTCAGAATTGTCAACTCCAAGTACCATAGACTCAATCGCCATGCATCATAATAGAGACCTGAAAAGGCGTTCCTTTTCTTAGGTTCGGGATGGACAATGGAATTTCTAACTTCGGTTAAAAAGTGAGGACTGTCAATATAGTGATTTTCGACTGATAATTTTTTTATTGCTATTAAAGTATCTGGAATTTCAACCGGAATACCAAGATTGGTGAAGAGAAGGCGATATTTATCTGAAGCCTTTAATTGTTTAAATTTTTTCGATCCGACGAGATTTTTGTGATTTACTGCATATTCATAGGCCAACCTTTCTAGTGCAACTTGGGCCAGAATTATCCCGGTATCGATTCCGGCCCCGGATGTGTTATTCCCCCTAACATACCAGTACAGAACGGACTGAAATGTTTTCTGCCATTGTTCGTCTTCGAGTATAGAAATAAAACTCGGGAACAACTCTGCAAGTTGCATTGAATGATGTGGATCAAACCAGGACATTGCATGGGGATCCGATTCCTTGGGGTCATTCACTAATGCCCACACTTTTTCTTCAGGATTAGCAAACCCAACGGGCAACACCGGAGAACAAAAGTCTCCCTGGCTGAATATGAAAAACCAATGCAAATTCGTGAGTAATTTATGAGCTGATTCTCCATCGAAGGTGGATTTATCCGATTTTGTTAAACATCCTATGTGAGTGAGTTGAAGAACGCGAGCATCTTCAGATTTTGACAATTTGGAAGGATGTAATTCAATATTCCATTTACCTGACGTGATTTCGGTGAATCGACCAAAAGAGATCACCCCATTTGTCTGATATTTTTTAGCTGTCGTCCCTATTTCATCTTTAAAATTGAAAAGGTGGAATATTACTTTCGAGATTTTCGTGTTCTTATTTCCGATGAGAAGGAAAGGTACTGATCTCGGTGTAAATCTGATTTCCGTTTTTCCGGAAGTCGGTGGAGATATATGTGAAGTAAAAACTGCCATTTGTTGCCCATTTACAGATATGCATTGGAGTTTATAAAGGATGTAATTGAAGTGTTTATAAACCTCAAAATCGCATTGAACGATGATTTTTGTTGAGGGTTGTGGACAAAAATTAATTTTGACTTCGGCGACTCCAATTATTTCATCTTGACCGATTTGGAATGAACAGGGTAGATTATTTGCAATTGAAATATCTTCATTTAGATCTTTAAAATCATAACACGGTTCAGGATTGTTCATATACCCTCTTTGATTCCGAGGTCCAGTTCACCAGATATAAGTTTTGGGAGTATTATATCACGGAGGGCGGTGAGGGAGCGAGACTGATGGATATTTGCATTTATTTTTTCGAAAATCCTTTGTAACAAATCGTTGATAGGATCTATAATATTTTGGGGAGGCAAAATGATGATATAATTTTTTAATATTGACCATTTTGTTCTTGGCATCTTTGTTCCATCGGATCCTATATTCGCATATTCGACAAATTCACTGTTTGAAATGCAACAAATAACATAAGACGCCCAAATTTCCGTTTTTGGTATAATAACAAGAATATCCGTAGAGCAGATGCCATTAGTTGGCGCTATACCGACCTTATGAAAATACGGACGAAGTTTTCCAAATAAAAATTCATCCTTGAAATATTCAAATTTTCCACTTTCAACGCTTTCAGCATTGCCCCAATCGGATAAAGCGATTGAATGTTGTGGCATATGTTCAAGGCCTATATAGGGGGTTGTTGGATCTATTTGTTCGGGTTTTATCGGCCTTCGAACATTTTCCGCGATATGTTCTAAAATTCCAACCTTCCACCCTTTCGGCACCTCCCGCCTATCCAACATTTCAAACTCGCTTGGAAATAACGCTGCTGTCTCTGGATCCATTCCCGCAGGCTGTTTTCCATCCATCTTGGCCCGCACAGGATCGAAATCGACAAACCAGGACTTGAAGATCGCCTGTGCCATCGCTTCAAGTGTCTCGTTCATTTTGCGGTTAAGTTCGATCTTAACGTCAAGGGTACCGAGGATGTGGGCGATCGCTCGCTGGGTGGGGAGAGGGGGGGTGGAGATCTGTAGCGACTCTATCATGGTCTTTGTTAACGCATTACGGGTTGCCCCTGCCGAAGATAATGCTAACAAATTTTGTTGAATGGGTTCGTTAACAAGGTAATAACGAAGATAACTGGCGTCAAGTATGTCAGAATTTGGTCGTATAATCGCTACATGTTGATTAACGCGGGCAGGAAGCACATCTTCAGGAACTTGACAAACACGGGCGACAGAATCACCTGTGATATTTAACAAGACATCATTTCGTTTTACTTGGACATTTTCAAGTTCCTGGGCTTGTTTTTCATCAATAAACGCCAAGCCATTTTTTTTGAACCCCTCACAGTAGATATTTTGGCGTCGAATCAATGCAATTCCGGTTGAATGATATACCTCTGTACCGCCTCTCGGTGTTGCACCACTTCCGATTTTATCGCAAACATCACCTAATCGGATAGTTTTAAATTGCATTTCCATCACAGAACCATTCATACCTTATGTTGTAAGGTGAGGTCAAAGAGAGAATTAAGAAGAGACCGATTCTATATTTGTACTCTCCCTTCGGATCCGTAAAGCCACACAATTTTTTCCGATCATCAATAAGCTGATTACCGAATTTTTTGGCTTCTATACAAAGAAGATTCGTGTTCAAATTTCTTCTATGAATAATGATGTCGGGCCTAACCAGTTCGCCTTGGAGTCTCTTTGGTTCTGCATTTTTTCGGTTATACTCACAATCTACATTCCAACCAGGGAAATATTTTTTTAAATAACAAGCAATCTGATGAGTCGCGGCACGCTCATCTGCAGATAATTCTAGAAGGTCGAGGTCGTTCTCTCGAA
>JBAXMF010000161.1:0-5487 GCA_037134435.1 Methanomicrobiales archaeon
GACATGGCTCGATTCATACCGGGACGCAAATCCACGGAACCTGACGGGTAACCAGAAACGACCGGGACCGGAAAAGATTATTGACCACCTTGAACAGCAGGGAGTCGATGTTTCAGGAGCAATGACCGCAATACAGAACGGGGACACGAATGCCCTGAAGACATGGCTCGAAGAGTTCAGGGCATCGCATACGGTCAAAATCCTCAGGGAAAGTGCCTGATACAGGCCCTTTTAACAAAGAAGATACCTCTTCGGAAAGGAAAAAACTACGAACACATTTTTCCCTGGCGGGAAAACAAACAGGTGATAGAATCAATGACCATTGAGACATTCAGTACAGGAAAAAGGTCCACCCTCCGCAAGAAAAGCGGGTCTGATATATCAATTGAGGAGAAGACAGATGCAGAAGAACTGCATAATGCTACGACGAAATTACGCCCGGTCATTATCAACATGTGTATATCTTTACTGGTAATGGCAACCTTCGCGGTCTGTTTCCACATTTAAATCCCAATAATCCGGGCCCATCCGGGCCCGGGCACACCCTTACTCACAAAACTATTTTTCACTAATCCCAAAGGAAACGAATGAAAGGTTGGGAATGGGGGTACAAAGTATTGAGAAAATCCCGGGTCCCGATATTAGGACCAGGCTGGATGAAAATTGTCATTTTCGATATATCTATAGTCAGGCAGGACAGGATTATATCCTATGACGCCCGGAAAAAAACGAGGAATATTCATTGCCATACTGCTAGTCGTTCTTTTTAATCTGGGATGTTCACCCGGGTGTATTCAGCCGACGAATTCGAATTCAGGGCAAGTTATGTCCTATTCATCTCAGGCCACGCCTGGTCCTGCCGCCATAGGGTCTTCTGCTACCAAGGGACCAGAAGACCCAGGGACCACGTTAACGGCGCAAATCGAAGGAGTCGCGTCACAGGTTGATAACCAGACCACAGGAAATGTCTCCATTGGTGCCAAATATGCGGCAGGATCATCAGTACAGAAAAATCCCGGGGACTCCAGTTTCGATAAAGACCGTGGCTTTGTCATTGTAAAAGTGAATGATAACGTGACCTATACAGTGGGGCAGATATATTTTGACCCCGAAGTAAAGGTCTGGTTTAAGGTGAACGAAGAATTACTGGTCTCCCGGGTGATCCACGCAGCCGAACGGGATTACCCCGTCTTGAAGGGTACTGTTGACTGGAATAATTTCCCCACGAAACATGGCGTGGTCGACCAGTACGGTACAACGAAGCTCGAGTGGTAATTAGAGTACGGTACCCGTTGTATGCTTGTATCCCGGGTAATTCCCGTACGCATAACACGCTCCGGGCCCCCGGTATGACCCCCCGTGTATATCCGTACCAGCCACCCGTCCCCGGCTATTCATTCCAGAAAATTTCATTTACGGCAGATTGCCGACATTTTGCCGCCTCATTCATATCAACCAGCTGTCTCCAGGCCATTCTCCTTCCTATTGCATTTTTCAGAGTACTGTCCCCAGCTATGATGGAGGGGACATTCTCGTGCGGGCTGCATCCCGCAGGACCCGCGCCACACGGATAATTAAACAGCCCGCGTGCGGTTTCATTACTCCCGGTTATTCCGACCGGCTTCTCATTCAAAAATATTCTCACCCCCATTGCTCCCGGGTAACAACGGGATAACGGGTAAGAAGGTCATGGGAGGCACTGCTGTCAGATCACAAATGACTTTAATACATGAGGTTATTATCACCTATTACACAGGACCATGAAGAACAAACGGGCAGAGGAACTTAAAAACAAAGGTAACGAGTATTTTGAACAGGGCAATTATGATAAGGCCCTGCAATGCTATGGCGAAGCGGTCGAAATGGTGCCCGGTTACCGCGACGCCTGGAGTAATATTTATCTCACACTCCTCAAGCAGGGGAGAATAGGCGAAGCAACGAAATGCAAAGAAATCATTGATAAGCTCGCACTCGACCCTAAAACCCAGCCGAAATCGATGGGATTTAAACATTTTTCCCTGGTCCAGAAAATTTTCATAGTGATTATAACAATCATGCTTGTTATTGTGGTGGTTTTAGCAACAGAAGCCATTATGGGGGTAAGTTCCGGAAAAACCGGGCCAGGTCCCGTAGAAAATACACTAACATCTCTGGTTGAATCAAGCCCGGTTAGCTTCAAGATACCAGGGAACAATTCATCGGGTAATGGCATCCCTAGTTCTAATTATCTGATCTCGGGTTCGTTCGATACCGTTCAGAAATCACTGGGGGCTATCGTTCCGATTGGCCTGGATATGTCGATCAATAACTCATCAGTCTCAAATACCACGATGCATCCCTGATAATTTTTGTGTGGTAGACTGTTTATCCCCGGCCTTCATCTTTTTCGGACTCACTATTCATACGATGGCATGAACCGCCTTCATGTACGGCGGTCCCATATCCATGGCCGAATATGGAGGCCCCATTCGTGATTTCATAATTTTCCGGCATATGATGCGTGAAACCAGGAACTTTGTACACCACACTGGGAACCTGGGCGGTATCATAGTCGTCGTGTAACTCCATCATTGCCCCGGCATCGTAAAATACGGTCGTAATTAAATCGATTGGGAAGGAATAGGTACCACCCTTCCTCCTGAAACCTGCAGTAAAGAACTTCCCCTTAACAGGAGGGAGTCCGCAATGCAGAACCACAGTCATTCCAGACAGTTCAATCCTGATATTTCGTTCTCGATAGACGACGTTGGCCCGGATGAATCCGCAAAGGGATATCTTTTGAGCAGTAACCCCGGGCAATTTTCCCGGGGATCTTATACCTCGGGTAAAAATTTTTCTTTTAGAGCACGACAAACCGGGCACCGCCAGGTAGCTGGCAGGTTGGAAAATTCTGTGCCGGGACTGATATTTTCGTAGGGATCGCCTTTCGCAGGGTCATATACCTTCCCGCAAACCGAACATTTGTATCGCTCAGACATGAGTACTCATCTGCAATTTTTTCTAATTAATGCCGTCGGAACGATAACTGGTACCGTGCCCTTTGTGATAGCCACGTATATGAAGAGTTTTTACCAGGGCAGGAACGAGACGACATAAAAACGGTATCTATGATCTTTTATTTCAGACGGGGGGTCCACTTCCTACGGGTCACTTACCAGGGGTGGAAAATTATATCACATCGTTACTGTCCGACGAAATCCGCGGGAATCTTATCGCATGCCTGATACAGTCTTCGAATATCCAGGCGATCACAAACGAACGCAGATGAACGTATGGGCTTTTCTTCCTTCACCCCATTGCAAGCAGATCAGGAAGAATTTCGCCCACCCCTCATTTTAAGTTATCTGAAATTCACGGGATTTATTTTTTATTTAAAACGAAAATTTGTAACCATCGGTAAACATGAACTCCAAATGATAGGGCTCTTGGAAACGAGGCCCATAATAGCAATTGATAAGGGGGATCCCTTCATCCATTTTTAACAGCGGGGACTCCGGTACCAAAAAGAGCCCCCGTCATGGATTGCGTGAAGTTTTTTTGGTGTGAAAATTCTTCAGACTTTGAACTTGGACATCTCTCTCGAGATACTATCAACGATGCTGTTCACGTTGCCTACGACCTTGGTGATCTGGTCAATGGATGCTGAGGCCTCCTCTGCAGCGGCAGCGGCATCCATTGCACCTTTTGCAGTCCCATGTACCATCTGTTGCACTTCACTGACGCTGGCTGTCACTTCTTCAACGGTAGCTGCCTGCTCTTCACTGGCACTGGCAACTTCAACGATGTTCTTGCTGATGTCCTCGATTGAACGGACGATATCCTTGAACGAACGAAGTGTCTGGCTGAGTGCATCGCTTCCGGCTTTCACTTCACGGTTTGATGAGGCAACTGCTTCACCAGCGGCGATGGACTTCTTCTGGAGTGTTCCGATCATGTCTGCAATATTCTCTGCAGATGCACGTGACTCCTGGGCGAGTGATTTGACTTCGGTGGCGACCACGGCAAAGCCCCTGCCTGCTTCTCCTGCACGCGCAGCTTCGATCGCCGCATTGAGTGCGAGCAGGTTCGTCTGGTTCGCAAGGTCACTGATCAGGCCGACGATCTTGCCAATCTTGTCCATCTCTGCCTTGATATCAACAATAATTTTGTCGACCTCGTTGGAAGAAGTGGTAATGCTCTGCATGCCCCGCTCTGCCTGTTCGGCAAGGCCGGTACCTTTCACGCTCAGCGTGTTTGCGTCCTCGGTCAGTTGTGATACCTTTTCGGCCTTCTGGGCAACTTCGGTCACCGTCTGGTTGAGGTCTTCCATGGCCCGCAATACCTGGCCTATCCCTTCAGTCCCACGTTCAGCATTTTCGCTGACCCCCTGCGCATTCTTTGCAATATGCTCAGCACCGGACGATACCTCTTCAATACTGGCATTTGCCTCCTCTGCACTCGATGCAAGTTCCATGACCTGCTGGTTGATCATGATCACAGCTTTTGAGACCTCGATGCCGATGCTGTTCAGGGCTTCTTTGAACTTGATGAAGTCACCTTCCACGCGAAGCCTTTCATCTACACGGGCCGTGAAGTTACACTTTGCAAACTCGTTGGCCATCCGCATCGCTTCGTTGACCGGATAAATAACAGAGTCGAGCGTGTTGTTGACCCCTTCAACGATCTTCCGGTAATCTCCGAAGTGTTTTGTCGCATCTGCACGTGTTTTGAGTTTGCCTTCGACTGCGGCCTTGGCAAGCAGGTTCGCATCAGCGACGAGCCCGTTGATAGCGTCTATACAATTATTTAAGTTATTCTTAATCGCGTTGAAGTCGCCGTTGTACTTATCGGTGATCTTCGCCGGGATCTCGCCCTTGCTGATACGGTCAACATATTCGGCAGTCACGTTAATTGGATGTACAAATGCATCAATTAGGTCATTGACACCGCCAACCAGTTTACCCCATCCCCCGGGGAATTTCTGAGCATTCCCTCGTGTGTCGAGTTTCCCATCTTTTGTTGCCTTGATCAGGATATCGGTCTCAGAAAGGAGTCCGTTCATGACATCAATACAGGCGTTTAAGTTGTTCTTGATCTCATTGAAGTCTCCACTGTAGGTGTCAGTGATCTTCGGAGGAATGTCGCCTTTGGAGATCCGGTCAATATATTCAGCAGTCACATTGAGTGGGTGTACAAATGCATCGATTAAGTCATTGACACCGCCAACCAGTTTACCCCAGCCTCCGGGGAACTTCTGAGCATTTCCTCTCGTATCCAGCTTACCGTCCTTGGTTGCCTTGATCAGTGCGTCAGTCTCAGAAAGCAGCCCGTTCATGACGTCGATGCAACCGTTTAAATTATTCTTAATCTCGTTGAAGTCCCCCTTGTAGGTATCGGTGATCTTCGCTGGAATCTCCCCCTTGCTAATACGGTCAACATATTCAGCAGTCACGTTGAGCGGATGTACAAATGCATCAATTAGGTCATTGACACCGCCAACCAGTTTAC
>JBAXMF010000162.1:0-5462 GCA_037134435.1 Methanomicrobiales archaeon
ACCTCTTCGGAGGTGGCTGTTACCGCTGGTGTAAAGGTGGGTTATTGTACCGGGGTACCTGTGACGCTCGCGGAAGGGGGTAACGTTATCGGGGCCACCGGGTTCGTTGTGGTCACCGGTGGAGCCACTAACTTTTTTTGGGGTGTATCTGAAAGACAGCCACTTGAGAATATTACTACGATAAACACAAGGAGGAGGAACAGGGTGAGAGGTTTCATATGGGAATTTTATTCTGGAACTACTTAAACCGAAGGGTTCAGCATCGTGACCCGTCAACCGAATGAATTCAGGACTCATGGGCCCGGTTTTGCATGATGGTAGGACCTGCTGTCGGAATGGGAAATAATCCCTGGTCGCTGCACCCTGGGTTACGGTTTCCGGATTTTGTTCTTAATGCACATGGTGGAATAACAAGCTGGAATGAGAAAACCACATGGAAAATGGATAGAACCCGCCGATCCCAGGTAACCTATGTGTTGTACCGGTAAGGGGTGATTTTTCGTACAGCGGGTAAAAAAACGATCATAATACAATGTGTACGATCATGATACAATGCGATATGCGGATCAGGTATTCATTGACCATTTGCCAGATTTTTTCGTCATATTGCCTATGATCTGCTATCACCTTTTCATGATAATGCCCGATAAAAGGGCAGGGTATACTGACGTTTCTCGTGGGTTTTTTGATTATGACTGCTGTCTTTTCCTCCTCGAATATGAGTGTATTTCAAAGGTTCCAATCGGTCATTGCAATACTATAGGGCTCTTTGCCACGTTATGATGGCCTTAGCCGAATGGTATGAAAGAGGATCCACTGGACTGAATCACCCAAAATCCCCGCAATTGCAGGATTGAATTAAATTACCCGGAATCCCTGGCCGTGCTACAATATGGGCACCTATCCCAGATGATGGTGTAGAGGATACCGAGTAACGGGTAGCTGATCAACCCGTTGAGTATCATGTCGATATAGAAGCCAACCGGGTAGTGCATCGTGGTAATAGTGATGAACCCACTGGTAACCGTGAGGAGCAGAAACATCAGGAGTCCGAACATAAGCCCTTTCTTAATATATGATCCCTGCAGAGCATCCCTGACCACTGAGAATACAACGGTGGTGATCAATGACAGGAGAACCGGGTACAAGTAATAGAGCATCATGACGGGGTCCGTCGCAGATCGCATACCTTCGAGATCAAAGATATTAAATGGTGCAATCAGCATGGTAATCGCAGAGATCAGAAATAGTGTGATGTAGAGGAGCACTGAACCGAGTACCCATGAGACCGTGAATTTTTTCCATTCCATTTGAATTACCTGATATCCTGTTTTTTTATTCTTCCGTAATAAATGTGACACGCATGGGGTGTGAAAGTGAATCCCTACCGTTCGGGTACCAGATGGACCAATGGTGTTTGAGATCAGAACCATGAGGTAAGAAAGCCTGGGAAAAGCCGTGGGCCTCATCAGTTCCTCGTGTGGACTGGACCTATTTTAATCAATATCTGCCTCAGTGAAATGACATTGGAATTGCAGTGTATGAGTGTGATAGGGTGGATCAGGTGTTCCCTGGGTTTTGGCTACCCGGTGCCCCAAAGATTCAGGGGAAATCAGTTCACAACCGCCCTTTTGCGTTGCTATAGGTCTTAAACTACTATAAAACAAAAAAAATGTGTGGCCTGGTCTTTTTTTTTACCTCATATCTGGCGTTGTTCCCTGTTGTTGTACTGCATCTATAAACGGCTCGAAATTCTCATTGATCTGGGCAATTACTTTCAGATGCCCGGCTAACTCCTGGCTTCTTACAAGGGCAAGATCATTTTTCGCGTTTGAAAAAAAACCTGATGCCGTCTTGAACTCCTTCTTCTGTGCAAGAGCTGCCCCGGTTTCAAGATTGGCAGCAAAAGGTTTCAACCTCGTAAGATAATTCGTGTAATAGTCCTTCCTGGATTCATAGGCCGGGTCTGAAATCTCCCTGAATTTTGACATGGCATTAATTTCTTCATCCGTGGTGGCAAACAGCCTGCGGGCGTAGCTCCCGAGTGCGGTGTAATCCGGGGATGTATTCCCGAGGGTACTGTCTTTCGCAAGCTCTGTATTGATAGAGTTGATGAGGTCGAGGACCTTCGACTGGGAAGCATTAATTGCGACCAAAAATCCTGTATCTGATGCCTGTGTACGTAATGGTCCCGCTGGCAGTGTTTGTATTGGGGGCCCGGTGGTAACGGTGGCCGTGATTACTGGTGCAGTCACGTTTGGTGTAGAGACCGGGGCTGAGATTGGGGGTTGTGCGATATTCTGCAATGAGGTACATCCGGTAAAAAGAGTGCATAGTGCGATAATAATAAACAGCACTGCAACAAGTGGGGACAGGTCACACGATTTCATGTGTAACAAAATGTTGGTGAAAACCATATATGTTACCAAATGACCCTGTCGAACAACCGGACGGCCATAGAAGTATTTCGCAGTTAAAAATCCCCATTTAGGCCCGGTGTTTTTTGGAATCAGATGATACCTGATGCCCGGAGGAGCACTTTCCTGATGATAAGATCAGGAACCCGTTGATATGGGATATTTCCGTGTGGTAGTATGGGAAATGTAATCGGGGTGGCCATTTCGCACCTCCTCCCTTCACATCGTCGTTGCTCTTCTGCAACTTCAATGAGGAGGTCTCCGAGTGATCTCCCGTTAAGGGTTACCTGGCTTTGTGCATTCACTGCACCGGTAACCGATCTGGATGTGAATCTCAGTATAATACCCTCTTGTTCCAATGCAGGCCTGAGGCTCTTCAGGAGTTCACAGAAGGTCTTATTGGTATCTGATGTGATCAATGGGATTTCAGACAAGTCAGGTGTGTGCTCCCAGAATATCGTTAGTGTTTTGTTCATCGTGAATAACCGGGCCCATGGCGGGAAATGGATAATGAAGACCCGCAAGGTTGAGGTGCTGTGCCTGTTTACTTATTTATTCCGGTCCTGGCGCAAATATGGGTTGTTTTCCCGTCCATCAGGGACCTTTTGTTACAATGGCCGGTACTGAAAGTCGGAGGCCACGGCCACGTGAGTATTTTCCCCCGTGTATCCTTCGTCTTACCTGGAGATCGCAACAGAAAAGAACCATATCCCAAATACGACCAGGAACCCACCGCACAACACATTTATTGCACGGTACCAGTTGTCTGAAAGCAGCGTCCTTCCCCGGTGGATAGTGGTTGATACCATGGTATACCAGGAAATATCGGCGACCCAGTGTCCGACAAGGAACGCCGCACCGAGGATAAGACCTCCCTCAAGCCCGGCCATAACCATTGCATTTCCAATGGATAACCACCAGACCCAGAAGAAAGGGTTTGCGATGCTGGTAAGCACCCCGGATAGGTACACCTGCCTGATCCCATTGTCTCTAACGGGCTCCCCCCCGGGCTTCGCCATGCGGACACCTTCCGTCAGCGTACCGGAAAGGCTCAAGGCACGGTTTCCCAGGATTGTCAGGATCCCAAAAATTACGAGGTTCAACCCCCCGAATGCAGCGATCAGCCACGAGTACTGGCCTGCGACCGTGATAAGACCTAAAATGATCAGGATAAAAACGACAAATTCAACGAGGCAGTGGCCTGCGATGATTGCCGGTCCTGCATGCCACCCATGTTCAAATGAGGCCCTGATGGTCGCGACCAGCGTTAGGCCCCGGGGTCAACGCCCCGGTAAGCCCGATCGCAAATGCGACAAGCAGCATCTCCTGGAGGGTATACACGGATGGTTCCCCGGAATATTGTTCATTGTTTTTACTGTATGGGATATCTTGTTACCGGAGCCCGGAGTGTTTCATCGGTGCCCGGGGATTATCCAGGCCCTAGGGCAACATAACTGCGGATCGTCTGCAGGTTCCGGCTCCCGAATGTACCGGGGCTTTCCCATGGACTTTTCGATCTGGTCTATACCCGGATTACCCGTTCCCTTTCACCCCTCTTACACGATCAGTCTGCGTTTCATCAGGTTTACCGAGAGGAAGAAGAGGACCGTGGTAACAATTGCAATCCATGCCAGGTTAAGAATCATGAAGGGAGAAAACAGGGTCAGTGTGATACCCCGGCAGATACTAACCACGTTCGTGAGGGGGAGGACCACGTAGGCGAACGTCTGAAGGGCCGGCGGGAGGACCGTTATCGGGAAGAACGTCCCCGAAAAGAGCAGCATCGGTGTAATGAACAGGAATGAGGGGTAATTCAGGGCATCGATGCTCGGTGTAACCGCAGTAAAACACATTGCGATGCAGGCGAAGAGGAGCCCTCCGAGGAATGCAAAGGGGATGAGAAGCAGAGATGAGGGTAAATCCACCACCCCGAACAGGATAAGTACAGGGAGCATGAGGCCTGTATATAACATGCTCCGTGTCGCACCCCAGAGTAGTTCCCCGGCAATTACCTCTTCGATGGATACCGGCGTTGCAATGATGGCATCAAAGGTTTTTCCGTAATACATCCTGACATAGGAACCATAGGTGCACTCAAAAAAAGCCGAATTCATAATTGATACGGCAACAATTGCCGGGGCAATAAAATCAATGTATGGCACATCCCCTATATAACCTACAAATCCACCAAGTCCGAACCCAAGAGCGATAAGGTACAGGAAGGGTTCAATAAAGGGCGGTACAAGGTTGACCCGCCAGGTTTTCAGGAACACATCAAGGTTACGCTGCCAGACTGTCCACGCATTCCCGGTGAGGCGGGGGACTGCGAATAAATCCCTGATCATTCCCTGAGCCCCCTCCCGGTCAGCTTGAGAAAGACATCCTCGAGTGTTGCCGCTCTTGTAAGGACCCGCTTTGCATCACATTTTGAGAGGAGTTCCTGGGCAACGGTCCGTGGGTTGTCAGTAACAACCTGGACGATGTCCCCCACCACCTCGTATGGGATGCCCATGCCCAAAAGACATGCCTCAACCCCAGGTGAATGTTCCGCCTCCACAATCCCGCTTCCCACATGGTCCAGGACGAGTTCTGCAGGTGATCCTTCGACAAGAATGGTGCCGTTATTCATGATTACAAGCCGGTCACAAAGTCGTTCAGCTTCCTCCAGGTAATGGGTGGTGAGGACAATGGTATTTCCCAATGACCGCAGAAGTTTCAGTTTCTCCCAGATCAGGTGTCTTGCCTGTGGGTCAAGTCCGATCGTAGGTTCATCGAGGATAAGGAGCTTTGGCTGGTTCACGAGCGCCCTTGCGAGAATAAGGCGCCGTTTCATCCCGCCAGAGAGCTTTTCGATAGTAACATCCCGTTTTTCGGTAAGCTGGACAAAATCAAGGAGTTTCTCTGCCCGCTCTTCTGCGACTTCTTTTGGGATCCCGAAATAGCGCGAGTAGATAATCAGGTTTTCAATGGTAGAAAATTCATTATCCAGGTTTGTTTCCTGCGGGACAACTCCGATCATTGCCTTGATTTCACTGCTGTGTGTAC
>JBAXMF010000163.1:0-5442 GCA_037134435.1 Methanomicrobiales archaeon
AGTACTTCGTTTATTCGCGCTCCTGAATCCCAGAGCAGCATGATCAGCGCACGGTCCCGTTGTGTATCGCAGGATGCCACCATCTTCTGAATATCTTCCCGGGTGATCAGTTGGTCTACGGGGAGTTTTCGCTTAGGCTTCTGGAGCTTGAAGGTGATCAGCTCGTCCACTTTGTCGGGCAGGAACCATTTCAGGAATAGTTTTAATTCGAGGACATCGCCCTGGAGGGTGAAGGGGCTGACCTTTTCTTTCCGTTCCAGGACATAATCTTCAATATCTGATGGTAAAACGGTTTTAATATCCTGGAATTTTTTGTATAACAGGAATATGTAGACCCTCCATAATTTTATTTGGACCGTTTTGGGACTGAGATTCTTCAGCTTTAAGTATCGTGCGTAATTTACTAAATAAGCACTATTTACGGGATCTATTTTTTTCAACCGATCAAGTTCTTTCATCGCCGATCCTCTAAAATATACATGGGTTTTTACGGTATATAGTGCCGTTGGTTGGCATAAGACTCAAGATCTGTTCCCGAAGGGGTTCGCGGGTTCGACTCCCTCCCCTCGCATCCAGACAGAAAGTTCAATTCATCATAAAAAAGGATATTCTTCGGTATGCATAGGTAAGCGCTGTCAACTCCCTCTTTTCAAATAGGACGCATTTCTAGCGGTGGGTCGATAGACTGGGTAATGATATTCTATTTATTCTCGGTTCTTGCAACACGCGAGGCTATCGACCACAAGGTTTTATTTTCTTCAGCTTTTTACACACACGCTCTAATAGTGGCGCTCCGATTCGGGGTGCGCACTCGTGAAATGGGCCTTGCGTGGTCCCATGGCGGGAATATCGGATTCGGTGGAGATCGCCGGTTATATTTTCTATATCGGTACTGCGAAAGCCTGCAGGCTCTGCGCTGACCTGTCATAACGATCCTGGGCAATAAAACGGCCAGCAATAGGCGATAGAGTTATGGTACATGCATGGGGTTTGCCCGAACGGCTGGGGGTCGGCGGTCCCTAAAGAGGTTATGACGGCGTTAAAAACACAGGGTCTTTAGTTTCATGTCTATCGCCAACCGGAATCTACCAGATAATTGTTTCCCCGTTGGCAGGCCTGGCATTAATACAACAAAAGGGAAACATGTTCCCAACGTTACCCCAAAATCGGACAAATTCCTCTATTTTACGCCCGAATTAACGAAAAAATACCGGTACAATGGTATCCACACTCCACCCCAACCCATAAAGTCCATTCTCGTCCGTTTAATTCGCCCGCATTTGGCCCCATTTGGATTTGATACCGGATATGGCTATATTGGGCGATTTATCTCGAATTCAACCGATTTATGGCCCCTATTTGGGTTTCACCCTTTTCCAAAGTCCCATAAAAGACCTCGCTAAATGCAGGATTTACCAATAACCAGATTGCCCCTGGTCACTTTAATACTCCGCCACGAGAAACGACCAACCTGGACCCAGATCATTACCATCTCGGTACTCAACCCATCCACCAGAACTCCATCGTCCTGAAGATGACCTTTGGAAGCGTTTCATTCCTATTCAAGGGCGGTGCTAATGCCGACGCCGAAAGCCGTATTGCCAATAGCGGAATGGGTCTTCAGGCAGATATCCTCAAGGTCGGGCACCACGGCAGCGCCACGTCATCCAGCTCAACACTCCAATCCTACAAATACCTGTAAATCCTCGATGTTCCTAATTAGGCGGAACAATATCTAAATATTCAAGGCACGACGAATCCGCCCTTCAATCCACCACCCCGAAGAGCAAATCGTTACGGACCACCATTCCTTCATATCTTGTGAACCTGTTTGATCTCGAGAAGGGAGACAAATTGAACTGGGGCATTGAAAATGGGGCTGTGGTTATCCAGGTGACCAAACAGGGAAATAGAACTGTAAGATCGTAATACAGCCCTGGAAAAAAGGGCTCTCATTCTCGCAGAGTCGGCGGCCGTACATCCGGTCCTGGCAGATATGATCTTTTTTAATGGAACAATTTTGGAATTCTTAAGATATGAATAATCAAAAGAAAACCCGGTGCAGGAAATGTCCCACGTTGGAGGGCTTTCTGAGTATTCACGTCCCCAGTAAATGACTCTTCCATTGGCGGAATATTTTATTTTTTTGGTAGAAAATCGGCAGGAAGAACGCAGAAAAAGATCCCGTGAGGAGTGGTTTTAATACATGGCATTTGCTCAGTCTATTGTATACCCTGGATACCATCATGACGAGAATTACCCCCTATAGTTCAGTTCACCTTGTTCGGGAAGCAGGTGTTAATACAACGATATGGAATGCGATCCCTTCAGATGAGGTTATCGGAAAAACAAAAAAAGTACTTGAAACAAATGGCATAAAGGTCACGGTAACAGAAAACGGGGATAATGCCCTTTCGATCCTGAAAAACCTTGTGCCCCCTGGTGCCGAGGTGATGAATGGTTCATCGACGACCTTGATGGAGATCGGTTACGAGGAGTTCATTGCCGGGAATGAGACGGGATGGGACCTGGTCCATACGCGGATAACTGCTGAAAATGACTCAGTAAAAAGGGCAGAACTGAGAAGGAAATCTGTTGCGGCAGAATATTTTATTTCCGGGGTTACGGCAATATCCGAGACCGGGGAAATTGTGGGTTGTGACGCTAGTGGAAGCAGGGTGGGTGCATGGCCATTCGCTGCCGGACACCTCATCCTTGTGGCAGGTGTAAATAAAATTGTCCCGAGTTTCGATGATGCAATGAAACGGGTAAAGGAATATGCCTATCCACTCGAGAATGCACGGGCACAGAAAGTCTATGGGACGGCAAGTATTATCGGAAAATACGTAATCCTTTCCCACGAACGGATACCCGGGAGGACACATCTCATCCTTGTTAAAGAAGCACTCGGTTATTGATTCCCATGAAGTACTTAATGGTGATAAAATATGGGACAAGACATTGCAGACCTGGCAATTAAGGGGATATTTCAGACCTGCAGAATTCCGAAGTGGGGTTGTGATTTCTTTTTTTTGACTAGATCTGGTAATAATAACCATATATGAGGTCAAATTACAGGGGCACTTATCAGAAGCAGGTAATCGTCATCCGCCCCGCCTGATATATTCCGCTCCTGTTCGTTTAAATTGCCCGCATTTGGTCCCGTTTTACGTTCATGCTGAATAAGGGTAAAATTGATGATTTTGGCAGGATTCATCCGATATCCTGCCATATTTTTGGGTCATCCTTTTACAACGTCCCATGAAAGACCTCCTTTAACCCCGATATTCGCCAATTCCTAGATTACCCCCGTCCACTTTAATGCTCCACCATGAGACCCCATCAACTTGGATCCGGGCCTGACCATCACAGTCCTCAACCCAACTGCCACCTTATCGGACGACACCAACCAGAATTCCATCGTCCTGAAGATGACCTACGGAAGCGTCTCATTCCTGTTCATGGGTGACGTCGATGCCGATGCCGAAAGCCGTATTGCCAATAGCGGAGCGTGTATTCAGGGAGTCATCCTCAAGGTCGGGCACCATGGAAGCGCGACATCGTCCAGCTCGGCCTTCCTGGCTAAAGTACAAATGAATACCCCCATCATCGAAGTAGGGCCGGGAATTCATATGGTCCCCCTACATCAGCGACCTATGGTCACCCGGCCCAGGAGGGATCCGCGGGATATCGCACCGACCTGAATGGTGATGTAACGGTGACAACCGACGGCACAACGTACGATGTCAAAACAGGACAGGCAAGAAGTCAGCTGGTGTCTGGCTCTGTGAAAACTGTTACCCCGCAGCAGCTTGGTGAGTTCGCAGGGTTCAGCCGGAGCGGTCTGCGACTGCTCTTACAATCGATACAATTGCAAGGAATTCTCAAACTATACTGCAGCCCAGGCCTGCAATGAGTACTGCAAATCGTTAGGCAAGGGTGACATTCATCAGTTGGACGGAGAGAAGAATGGTATTCGCATGTGAGGGATAACGATGAAAATTACCGCAACCGTGGACAGGATTGAAGGAGAATTAGCCGTTCTTCTGCTACGTGGTGATGCACAGGTTACATTCAATTTGCCGGTGGTTTTTCTGGCGGGAATTAATGAGGGGGATATTGTTGATATCACCATTACGAAGGATGCTGCTGCGACCGATGAAGTCAAGGAGCGGGTGATTGGTTTGATTGAGAAGTTGAAGTGGAAGGGGTAGTGAGGGATTTGGGGTTTTAACTAAAAGAAAAAGAACACTATTTGGATGTTTGAATGGATGGCTCGGCGGTCTTTGGGTTTTTGGATTCGTTGAGACCCTGGATTTTATTGAGTGACAAATATTTTTTTGGTTTAGAAAGGGGTGGGGGGGTTCGGTATCCAAAATCTTAATGCAAAAATGTATCTGTTTACAGACAAAAAAGAGAAGTTAATGTCAGGTCAGTCAATCAGTCAGTCAGTCGGGACATTCTGTTTTGATGGATACTATTCGTACGCCCGGAACTCCAGGAGTTGTACAAAAACCTGGCTAAATGGCAGGAAATGGTGAATGATGCCAGATACACTCCGGGTCCTCTACGTCGATGACGAGATAGATCTCCTTGATATCGGCAAACTGTTCTTGGAGGAATCCGGAGATTTCACGGTAACGACCGCACTCAGCGCAGCCGAAGCACTCAGGTTGCTCGAACTGGAAAAATTTGATGCCATCATCTCCGATTACCAGATGCCAGGGCTGGATGGCATCCAGTTCCTTGTTGAGGTGCGGACACGTTTCGGACCGGCGCCATTTATCCTATTTACCGGGAAAGGCAGGGAAGAAGTGGTTATCCAGGCGATCAACAACGGGGTTGACTTTTATCTCCAGAAGGGCGGCGATCCTGGTGCACAGTTTGCCGAACTCTCGCACAAGATCAGGCAGGCAGCGTTGCGGAATAAGGCAGAAGCCTTACTCCGGAAGAGCGAGGAGAAATACCGGCAATTAATCGAACATTCGAATGAGGCTATCCTCGTTGCGCAGGACGGGATGCTGAAACTGGTCAATAATCGATTGATCGAACTACTCGGGTATTCCGAACAGGAACTTCTATCTACACAGTTTCACGTCTTTATCCATCCAAACGACCGTGCCATGGTGGTGGAGCGGTACCAGAAGCGGTTAAAGTGCGAGGAATTCCCCTCCCGCTACCCTTTCAGGCTTAACCCAAAAAACGGAAACATACTATGGGTTGAGATTAGCGCCGTTGTGATAGACTGGGATGGACGTCCTGCCACGTTGAACTTTTTAACTGATATCACCGAGCGCAAGCGAGAGGAAGAAGCGCTTCGTATGAATGAAAACCGACTCCAGATGACGCAGGAGATCGGTCATATCGGATGTTGGGAATATGATATTAAAACCAACCAGATGTGGGGTTCTGAAGAAGGTTGTCACCTGTTCGGGTATCCCC
>JBAXMF010000164.1:0-5434 GCA_037134435.1 Methanomicrobiales archaeon
TGCATTAACCTGGATATCCTGGCCCGGGCTTATTTTTCCCGATGATGAATACGGTTCGTATCCGGTAAGTTTGATAGTGACGGTATAGGTCTTTGTTGCATCTATCGGCACATTCTGGAACGCGATGGGGGTTATTCCCTTGTATGCATTGTTGATGTACACATCGGCACCACTTGGGTCTGATGTAATTTCAGCGCTCGCCGTTGAAGCAGGGGTGCTCGTGGGCTGCAGGACTGCCGATACCTGGGCTGTCGAACCTGCAACGATTTTTGTACTCGTTGTGTAATCCGTGTACCCTGTTTTTTTCAGGACGGTGGTATAGGTGCCGGGGCTCAGTCCCGTGATGGAGAAGGGACCGCTGCTCAGTGTCGTGCCCTGGTAATCACCGTTGAGATATATTGCAGCACCCGACGGTGATGATGAGACCTGGAGGTCGCCGGTTGACGGGCTGGACACGGGGGTCAGGGTGGCGGTAATATAGGTCGTCTGCTGATTATTTACGGCAACCGTGTTTGTCCACGTCTGGTACCCTGCCATCTTGAGCGTCACGGTGTGGGACCCGACCGCAAGATTTCCGACGACCACATTCGTCATTCCCTCAAAGATATTGTCGATATAGACACTTGCACTCTTCGGAATAGAGGAAACAGAAATTGAACCGATCTGCTGGTTCGGAGTGAGGGTCGCATATACATTGCTGGTCGCCCCGGCAGATACCGGAATACTCGTTGAATATGCCTGGTAACCAGACATTAATACCTTTACGGTGTGGGAACCGGTGCTTACCGTATTAAAGGTCCCGGGTGTGACAACCTGATCATAGCCATTGTCAAGAATTGCCGATGCTCCGGAGGGGGTCGAACTTACATATATCGTTCCGGTCTGGACATTCGGTGTCAGGGTTGCGTAGACATTGACGGTCTGCCCTTCAGCTGGATTGCCCGGGTAATACTGGCTCCATGTCTGGTATCCCTGTTTAGCAATGTCAATAGTGTGACCCGGGGTCCCGGTTGTACTTACGGTAACGGTGACCGGTACCGCACCATAACTCTTACCGTCAAAAGATACCGCTGCACCGGCTACATTTGCATTGATGGAGTAATATCCCTGCTGACTACCTGGTGAGGCAGTGGTGGGGACTGTTACCGTGTTGGGATACAGCACGGCATTTACTGCTTTGTGTTCCCCTGGAGCAGGATTTCCCGAGTAATACATGCTCCATGTCTGGTACCCCTGTTTACTGACGGTAACCGTGTGTCCGGGAGGACCTGTTACATATACTGTTGCCGAGGTGGGTGTCAGGCCGACTGATGTTCCGTCAACAGAAGCAGCCGCATCTGCAGGATTCGAGGTAATGTCATAATACCCCACATCTCCACCGATAGGTGGGGAAATTGAAACAGTCTCCGCAGCTGTTACCGATCCAATCATCGCAACGGCGATAATAAGAACAACTAAAACAATTTTTTCGATAGTATGCATACCTCTAGAAATTAATTGTCCAAGTTATTAAAAAAGGGTCAGGATTTATACATGCTTCGAACTATCCAGAACGTTCATGTATAATCTTTTTTTGTATGAATTGTTCTTTTGACCCCTCCGGGATATTGGGTCTCCCTCTTCTGTCAACCCATGGTGACTATATACCCGGGATTCGAACTGGTTGGTATTAGCATTCTTCCGGCGGGGTAATCTCCCCTTTTCATGAATGATGGGGTAGGATGTACCATTCCATCGGTGTTGATAATTGTCTGCTGTTTGACCACCTATAAAGGCTGAATGGGAGAGGAATTATTAATCTTGTCGGGCGATCATTCACCGGACAAGATTGGAGGAGTCATGAAGAAAGTCATAAAGGCTGTTTCGTTAGTGCTGGCGAGCGCGTTACTTGTCGGCGTCATCGTATTTATCGCCTGGGGGATGACCCCCATGGGCCCTACCAACCAGGCCATGGCAGCGATGGAATCGAATGGAGATGTCACGGTCCAGGATAACGGTGACTTCGTAGTTTTTATCCCGACCACGAATCAACCCATTACCGGACTCATCATCTACCCCGGCGGGCATGTCGATTATCGTTCTTATGCACCGATCGCGCGTCAGATTGCCAGCCGCGGTTACCTGGTCTCAATTGTCAGGATGCCGTTATCTCTGCCATTTTTTGGTGTAAATAAGGCGGAAAAGGTGACCGCTGCATTTCCGGATATCCGGTACTGGGTTATCGGAGGGCACTCCCTGGGGGGAACGATTGCAGCTTCTTATGCAAAAACCCATTCCGACGAGGTGAAGGGATTGGTTTTATGGGCGTCATATCCTTCGGAGAGCGATGACCTGTCAACAACAGATGTAAAGGGCCTTTCAACATATGGGTCGAATGACATGGTCCTTAACATGGACAACTTAAATTCGACCCGCGTTTTGCTCCCGCCAGGGACTATCAGGCAGGTGATCGGGGGTGGCAACCATGCCCAGTTTGGCAATTATGGTCCGCAGCCAGGAGACGGGGTTGCAACAATCTCTGCGAAAGATCAGCAGGCGCAGGCAACCGACCTGACGGTGCGATTGATCCGGGCTGTGGAGGGAGAATAACGTGAAGCACTTCTGGAAAACCGTGGAATCATTGTGCTTGGTATTGCCTTGACCCTACCCATTCCTCCACTCCTGTACCCGGGTCCTACCCGTGACCGGGACAGTCCCTGAACCCGAATGATATTTTTTACTTCCTTTATAAGACCATTTCTTCTTTAACGGTTTTAGAACTGATACATAACATTCGATAGGGTTATAGAGTATTTTACCCGATAGAATGGTATGAAACTATCAATCATGGTACTAAGCCTGGTACTCGTTGTGGCGTTCGTTGTTACCGCAGGATGTACCCAGAATGCTACGCCACCAGTGGTAACACCGGCGCCGACCGCAATATCAGTCACAACACCGGTAGCTCCCCAGACAACGGCGCCGGTTGCAACCGTTCCGCAGGTTGGGATGGGTACCCCGGGACCAACGGAGATGCTCCCGGCGAACTACATGCTTGATTTCATGGTACAGGGTAACGGCGATACCGCAAATCCCTTCATGGCAGTGACGCTACGGGGTGGAAACGGGATGAACTTCGATTCCCGTGTCGATGTCACCTTCACGAAGCCGGATGGGACCTCCCTGCAGGACAGTATGCTGCCACCATTCCACGTGGGACAATTCGTATCATTCCCATGCAGTACCGATCGGAACAGGGTAGAAATCTGGGTAACCGCTCCAACTGTAGGAAAAGTCAAGACCTACGACCAGATAGTCCCGTTCAAGGCGATAAACCCGTAAGAATGGGATTAAAAAAATAAATTTTCTCCTTTTTTTTAATAATACGTAGGGACTGTTGCACTACCGCTTTTCGGGAATCGTTTGTGGACTCCCGATTTCATGCGGTTTCCTGCCTGTAAACAGCGAAAAATAACAACGAGAATCCGGGAATGCAACGAAATGCCATGGGATATTAACCATAAAATAATTTTCGTGTGTGGGTGACCGGTCATACCCCTTTTATTACGACGATCTCCGGGGATGCAAATGCCCTCAGCTGGACATCAAAGTTGGAGGTCCCAAGGCCCCGGGTGATATATGTCGTAGTCCTGCCGGAATCAAACCTCCCGCCAAGTTCCAGTAATCCACCGGTAACTAGTTTGTCAAGCCCGGGAGGGACGAACTGGCCCCCATGGGTGTGTCCGGTGAGGATAAGGTCTGCACTCCAGTTCCCCCGGCATTTCGGCTCATGTACCATATAGATAGTAAAATCCCGGGTTTCAGGAATGGCCGGAGGACGGGCCATAGCGGCCCAGCAATCATCGATCCCGACAAGCATGACCTTCGTCCCGTTTATATCCAGCTCCCGGTACTCGTTTCGCAATACATGGATACCGTTATCCTGGAGTGCCTCTACAAGGTTATCTGCGTAGGTAATGTTTGCAGATCCGTCCTGGAATACCTGCTCGTCCCATATAACGGAGGTACTGTTGATTGACGCTTCTTCCGACATCTTCCGGATAAGAGTCAGGGAATTGTCACCCGACTGGTAATCGTGGTTACCGAGTACGGCATATACAGGGGCATCGATAGTGATCCAGACCTCCTGGATCGTTAAGTCCTCTTCGTTCCGGTAGGCAAAATCTCCCCCGATTAAAACGAGGTCCGGGTGAAGTGAATTGATTTTATCGATAACTTTCTTTGTGTAATCCAGGTTACTCATGCGCAGGTGCGGGTCTGCAACGAAGATAATTACTGCACCAGGAGCTCCTTGTTTTTCAAGAACGGTAACTTCCGGGGTGTTCCCTTCCATGAACATGTACCCGCCGAATGCGGTGGCTAGGATTGCAAGGATAAAAAAACTGTAATATCTGCTGCTATTGTATTGGGGGATTTTTACGGTCATAGAAAATTCATGCACAATTTCATAATCCCTCGTTGTTCATATTCATTCTGTTGGTACCAGAATACCGGAATTTTCGGGCCTGAACGTTCGCAGGAGGTGATGCGGGTTTGCGAGGAGGAATTGAAATGCCCTTCGGGAACATCGAGGGGTGCAAAATGTGTAACCGTCACCCGGAATTTTTCAAAAAATAGAACTGAGATAGATTTAGCGCGATAACGGCCCTGGTAGCAGTGAGACGAGAGCCCCGACGAATGTTGAGATCACACTGATGCCCAATGCGAGCATAATCAGTCCCAATAGAACTGGAACGACGGCGGCCAGCACCGCTTTTTCAAAGGACAATCCGTTATTGTCCCTGAACCCAAGGATGAGGAGTACGAACGACCAGGCCCACCCGATGATACAGACAAAGGGGATCCAGCCAAGCAGGAGCCCCGGGGTTGCGGCATACATGGTTGTTTTAAGAGTCTCTTTCACGTCTTTCTTGCCATCCATCAGGAGGACAAAGGCATGCAGGAGGAATCCCACGAGGAAAACCGCGAACAGCAGGACAAGGAACACCATGTACACATAGAACAGTTGAGTGACCGTGACAAAGGCAGCGAATTTTGCCAGTTGCACCGATAAAATTTTCCCGACGAGAGGCACCATTGAGACCTGCTGGACGTAGGAATTGAACATAAATGCCCCGATTGCAAGGGTCACGATACCATAAAGGACGGTGAAAATAACCAGGAGCATTGCATAATAATGGTATGCAGATCCGAGGGTTTTTGATCCCGCCTGTTTAAACGCATCAACAGGCGACATAAGGAACCCCTGGACATTTTTTACTAACTCTTCGAACATATAGATAATCTCTCGATATGTTCAGGAATAAATAGGTATGGTTACATTTTTTGGGACATTTGGTCTCCGACCTGCCCATGATAACCACTCCTTAACCTGAATTACCAAACCTGAAATTATGTATTATGTGGGTTACTGCAAAAAAACCGGGGATTACTG
>JBAXMF010000165.1:0-5427 GCA_037134435.1 Methanomicrobiales archaeon
TGTACAATATGCCTTTGCGCTGTTCACGGTACTTTGTGTCATCGGGATCTACGCGTCACTCCAGCGGGCAAATAAAAGGGATACAGGAGAATGAGAAGTACCCGCGAGAGAGGAAAAAGTGACACGGAGCGGTGCACCCCGATTCACCCTGCGGGGTAAGGACTATCATTCCGATTTTCTCTCGAGAAAGTGCATGGATAGTTTTTAGTTCTTCCAGCATCTGCTGGTGAACTGATGGTGCCGTCTCCCTTGGATCACGCTTCCCGGTACCGGTGCCATCTCCGCCTGCTGAACAGCTCCGCACCAGGTTGCGTATTAATTCGCGTAATTCATCGGCATGTTCTATCGGTTCAATCCGTATCTCCGAGATAGCTGCCCCGGAATAACCTGCAGTCTGGATAGAGACCGTCGATATGCCAAGGACCCGCATAACCGGTCCCTGCCGGATATCAATATTGGTGATCCCGTTATAGGGCACGATGCCGGTACTGTGGAAAATCACACCGCGTCTCCATCTCATCTCGTCGTCATGAAGCTCGTACCACATGCTGTCATAGTACATTTTTACCCATACGAGGTAAAGCCCCACGATAACAAGGAGAATCCCTACTATTAGTGCATCTGCCAACAAGGGAACATCCGGGATGAATGCAACCGGGGCTACAAAACAGAGCAGGAGAAACAATACGAGGATGAAGAAATCAATAATAAACCAGGCGACCAGCTTTTCAGAAGGTTTAAACGGTATCAACCGGGGAAAATGCTCACTCTGCATCAGGTTAATCATTCAATGGTAGGAATGACTGAAGGATAAGGGTATCGGGGTAACACACAAAATCCCTGCAGAAAAATTGAGGCTGAATCCCAGTATTCCATCCACTTGTTAATTGTTATCCAGTTCCACGGCAATTTGTTAAAGGTGAACAGATTGTGTACTAACAGGTGAATTTCTGCCCTCCTCGCGTTACGACCAGGTTACATCTCCACCTGGAAACACGTTGACGGACCTGGCCTATGAACCCCTTTATTGCGAGGTTAGAAAAAATATCAGTTCGTAATTTTTTCCAAAATGAAGGGGGCCTTTGGTTTTTCACCGGTTACAGTCGTCCCTTTCCATACGCAGGAGTTCAGAGAGCGCCCTCATCCTGCGAAGGAGTATCTACGGGAGGCATTACGGGCAGGTCTTTTGGACCAGGGACACTTTTTGGAACCGGATTTTTATTGGGTTCTGATTCCGCGTACATCTTTGCGAGGGAGACGGTCCCGGTCATATCCCCGAGTGTCATCGTATTCAGGACCGTTGAGGGAACGATAACAATGGTGGCTTTTTCCTTGAGCCCTTCGTAGAGCATGTTCATGGCACGGAGGTGCAGGGCAACGGGGTTGTTCTGGTAGGTCTTTGCGGCCTCCTCAAATTTTGCCGCAACCTGTCGCTCAGAGTCCCCGAGGATGACCCGTGCCTGCCGCTCGCGCTCTGCCTGGGCCTGCATTGACATCGCATTCTGCAGTTCATTCGGGATAAGGACGTCACGGATCTCAACGGAACTGACATGGACGCCCCATTCAATGGTCCTCCGGTCGATAATTTTCTGGAGTTCCATATCAATTTTTTCCCTGCCTTCAAGCATATCCGAGAGGAACGACTTTCCGATGACTTCACGGAGAGCAGTCTGGGATGCCCAACTGATGGCAGACTTGTAGTCCTCGACTTCAAGGGCTGCCTTGACCGGGTCAAGGACTTTCCAGAATAATACTGCCTCAACATCAACGGGAACGGTATCCTTTGTAAGTGTTTTTTCCGCCTTAAACGAAGTGGTAATGACCCGGTTGTCAATCCAGTAGGCAACCCTATCGACCATCGGGACAATGTAGAATACCCCGGGTCCTTTCAACCCGGTAAATTTTCCAAGTCTCAGGATGACTGCCCGCTCCCATTGGTCTGCGATTTTAACTGCCGCAGAAATATATGCAACAATCAGTATCCAGATTATTGCAGGGAGAATCAATAGTACCTGGGATGGACCGGTGATCCCTGTGTAAAATAACCAGAGTGCGGGAATTACCAGCACAAGGAATATAATATAGGGCATTGGGTGCTGTTCTGCCATGATATTCCCTCTTGCCTGAACTTTAATAGAACTATCGGATGAGTGCAAACGGATATGGATTACCAGGTGTTCCAGGACCCCTGTCCGAAAACCTGAAACCGCAACCGTGGATGAATACGAGACATCCAGGTATCAGGTTATATACCTTTAGCGTGTCAATTCCAAATGAGAGACCGTGCAGATTACCATGATGGCGGGGAAGTGATCATGAAACGAAATTCTTTTTACCTGTGTGTGGCCGCAGTGGCATTTTTCGAGGTCGCAATATTCTGGTTATCAGTAGAACTGGCTGATCCATTGCCCTCTGTTATTGCAATTGTTTTAGGGATCCTTGGAATTTACCTGGCGAAAATGTATGTCCATGAGGTCATCGAGGATGAACGGACAGAGAAGATCACAGAAATTACTGCGTTGCGGACCTTGCAGATCACGTGGATCGGCCTCTTCCTCTTCGCCCTATGGATCATCATTGAGGCACTGGGTGACGGTGTCCGGCATTTCAACCGGCAGATAGGTATTTTCGGGTTCCGCCTTCTAATCCTTCTTTGCGGAATCATTGTCCTGTACGTGATACTATCCCTCTATTATAACAAGAAATACGGGGCGTAACGAGGATGAAAAACAAGATTAAAGTGTTCCGGGCAATGCACGACCTCTCGCAGGAGGGATTGGCGAACGAAGTTGGGGTTACACGGCAGACGGTCCTCGCTATCGAGAATGGAAAATATGACCCCTCCCTGATCCTTGCGGCAAGGATTGCAAAATTTTTCAAAGTGCGGATAGATGATATTTTTCTCCTTGATTCAATCGATGAATAATTGTATTCTGATGAAAAAAAACACCTGGTGAATGGTTACCAGACCGGGGAATACCGGAAATTGCTCCGCTATTTTTAGGCAGGGGTTTATTCGTGCATCCAGTCACGCGGTGCCCACCTGCAGATACGAAAAAAGGTGTTGGAATTCCTTTTTGTCATTGAAAAACTCCCGGGGAAGGGAAGAAAAACATCCACTTCCTTTTTCCCCAATAGTAAAGTATTTTAAACATATTGTCAAATATATCATACGTCGGCTGTGTCCTTCATGGATGCTCCGCCAGGAGGTGAGAACATATCAACACATATCAATCGGTTTATCGGGGCAGCATTGATCGTATGCTTTCTGGCAGTGATTGCCGCCCCCGTCATAGCGGCGCCAGCAGGGCAGGACCTTAACCACAAAACCATGAGTGGTGTTGGAAATAGTATCCGCATGACCGGATTGCCGGAAAAGGCCTCAAACCTGACTGCCTACCTCGCAGGAAAAGGTTACAACGTGGATTCCCTTAACGCGGCCCTGTCTGATGCAAAGGCCGCAGTTTTGGTATCCGATAAGGACCGGTTCCAGTCTGCCATGAAGACATTCAGAACTGAACTCCGTGCAAAAGTGAAGGATGGTTCTATCGACAAAACAGATTTGAAAAGCTATGCGAAGGACCATCGAAAAGCATTACGTTTAATCCACGCCATACAACAAAACAGGCAGCAGGGCCAGATCAAGTCCAGTCCATAAACCACCACTAAAACACCGGGGGACCCGTTAAAGAGTTCCCCCCTCTCCGGTCGCATGGAGGTCGAAGGGAAAAAGCACCTTTTTTTAAAAAATATTTGCTCTGGAGGAATTCCTGGTCATGGTATCGAAATGGACGATATCGAAATAGTTCAGCACCTGCCAGCTCTAGTACTGCAAAGGACCCGTGAGGATATCCCTGTCCTGGTATCTCCCACACAATACTTCCTTCCCGCTACCAGGCGGTTGAATTTTCGTTAAAAGATGAAACGTATATAGGTGTCTGAATAGCTTTTTATGAATTGTTCATTTGATGAACAAAAGAGATTCTGAGCTTTCCTGCCTGATAGTGATCAACGTGTTAGTTTTAGCTTTTCAATACAAACAAGTATGAACTTGAACAACCACAGAGTCAAGATCATAAAATGCCATCTGCCCTCAAGGTCCTCTATGTGGATAAAGAAAAGGACCTCTTTGACATCGACAAACTGTTATTAGAGGGATCAGGAGATTTTTTTGTTACAACTATTGATTCGGCACTCGCGGCATTGGCATTCCTGAATAAGGAAAATTTCGATGCGATTATTCCCGGTTTCCCGATACCGGGGATGGATGACATCCGGTTCCTCGTCGAAGCGGTGAAAAAATTCGGGCAGATTCCGTTTATCCTGTCCACCGGGAAGAGGGCACGGTCCGGGATAATGGTGTCGACGAGGATGTTGTGGATCAGTGAACGTAACAGTACCAGGGGCTGAAATGGGTGCAGGAAAGAGACGAAAGGAAAAGGAGGAAGATCCAGAGGTCTTCAAACATGCGATGAGAGATACTGCAGAGGAAAAAATTACCGAAACGATAGGAAACTCATCCGACCTCGAAGGGAAGACCCCCGAACAACTCATCCACGAGCTCCAGGTACACCAGGTCGAGCTTGAAACTCAGGCAGAAGATCTCAGGAGATCAAAGATCGCACTCGAGGAGGCACGGGACAAGTACCTTAACCTGTACGAGTTTGCCCCGGTGGGCTATCTCACCCTGACCTATGATGCACTGATCGCCGAGGTAAACCTTTCCGGTGCAACCCTCCTTGGAACCGATCGCAACCAATTAGAACGGGCACGTTTCAGGAAGTTCATCATCATACAGGACCTTGATATGTGGGACCGGTATTTCATGAATGTGCTGAAACAGGACGACAAACAGACCTGCACCCTCACACTCAAACGGGAGGACGGGTCTATCTTCCCCGCACGACTGGAAAGCGTCCGGCTCACCGGCATTAACAATAGCACGACAACAGTCCAGGTGGCAATTAGTGATATTAGTGACATAAGGTTGGCGGAGGATGCACTCGCAGAGAGAGAGAGAGAATACAGGTCTATTTTCAATAATTTTCCCGACCTTTATTATCAGACTGACCTTAAAGGAATTATTACCCGGCTATCCCCATCCATCACAAGACTTTCCGGGTGGGCACCCAAAGATTTGATCGGGCATTTGACAACTGAACTATATGCTTTCCCGGAAGAGAGGAACGGCCTGATTGAAACTCTATTGCGCACGGGAGAAGTGCAAAACTACGAAATTTCACTCCTGCACAAGGACGGACGTCATCTCATGACATCAGTCAGTGGCCATCTGCTCCATGATGATGCCGGAAAGCCAACTGCTATAGAAGGGACGATCCGTGATATTACCGGGCGCAAAGTGGCAGAGGAAGCGCTGCGGGTGTCGAACGCATTTCTCGACTCGGTCATCGAAAACATCCCCGTTCT
>JBAXMF010000166.1:0-5412 GCA_037134435.1 Methanomicrobiales archaeon
ATTTCTTGATAGAATCTGCTTTGTTCAGCATCATTTAATGAAAATATTTCTGATAATCTTGGAAGAATGATAGATTCTGCAATATCATGTAATTTTGTACAAATTACATGTATTTTCTTCATCCCCTCCTCTCGTCCGTAATAATCCAGAATAAAACCAATCCAGATGTACTCCGGCAATCTTTCTAAACTCCATTTTGAAAAAGAGAAATTTATTGATGGATCATTAAGTGTTGTAATAAATTTTCCTTTTGTCAATTGGTGATGATCTAATATCTTATAACTCGTTATCAGACACCTCGCTAATCAACACTGCGTCACCTATTTGTATTGAATATGTCTATTGGAATGACGAAGCAAAAAAGATAATCAGAAATCAATCAGATTAACCCTACACCCTCATCGAACGTTCGGCCCATTTCACACTCAATCTAATTTCCGTTTTTAAAAATCTAAAAGAATATGGCGATGAGATTGGTAATAACATCTTAAGTATAGTCTTTATGGCGTTACAACTGGCCGTTTCAGTCCTGTGCAATCATTTCATTTTCGACCTTCGCACCACGCGGCGGAGTTCCTCAACCCGTACTGATGAGAGGGCAGGGTATGCTTTTAAAAGGACTTCATGAGCTGGGCCACAACGTCCAGGCACTCAAAGCAACATTCTACGTATGGATGTAGGTCGAGGACTGCATGAAATTTTCCGCGATGATGCGGGGTAGGGCAGATATTGTCGTTACACCCGGTGTCGGTTTCGGGCGCTGGAATGAGGGCTATGTAAGGTTTGCACCACCCTGCCAGATGAACGCATCATCGAAGCACTCGGCAGGATGTGGGGGCTCGGAGCATGCAACTCCCCCACATCTCTCGGTGCATGGCGGGCACCTCGTTATCGGCCAGCATGACCTGATGCCCTTGCGACGGAACACTGGACCCCGGGGGTAAAGGAATTTTATCAATTCTATCATCCTAGTGATACCATACCGGAATCACCGTTTCTCAGGAGCGCGAAATGATCATTACTCACCACCCGTATTCCGCGAAAGTGACAATTTCATCACATGGTTCCTGACAACCTGGCGCGAAACCCCGAGCTCCTTCGCCGCTTCGGCATACCCTGCATCCGGGTGTTCCTGGAAATAGGTGGCAATTTTGTTTCGCCTGGTCCGCAGGGTATCTGGTTTAATTTCGGGTGTTCCGGTTCCGTTCACCTTCACGACTGCTGACATTTCGGACTTGTCAGCGCTGACAACACCAATGGATCTCTTGACAATTTCCCTGACAGCTGAAGTTTCACCGGTGTCGGGCAGGTTGTCAAGGTGGCGGAAGTGTGATCGAAGTACCCCCATTTCAATTTCAAAAGACAGGAAACATACGACCGGTGCAAGTGCATGGGCAGCCCAGCTCAGCATGCTTGCATCGGCCCGGGTAATGTTGAATCCGGTAGATACCAGGGTAACACCAATCACCACGACCCATGCGACCATCGTCGGTTCGTTGTTCATCTCCCGGCGTATCACGTCAAGACTGGCAATCGTCATAAACGCGTCGAGCAATAAGGGCCACAACCATACCCACGGATAGACAATCCCACCAGCAGCCGCAACGCCCACCAGGGAGACGTAAGAAATGGCGAAGGATGCCAGCCAGATCACTACCAGGGACCCGGACGTGGCATACAGGATCAACCGCGACGCGTTCATGACTCGCCGTCCTTTTCTTCCAGGACCGCAAACGTCGTGTGGCTTAGCAGGTTACTCTTCAGGGATGACGGGCAGAAATAGACGTTGCATTGTACCTTCCGGTCGTGGTTCTGTGGACTCGGGATGGTCTGTTTTTCAACCATCACCCCCGGGACCTTGTTTACCAGGCCGGACTTCCCATCGTTCCCATACAACAGGCGCCGGATCCTCATCCGGTTATTATTTCCCCATCCTTCGGCTATCTCGCGTTCGGTCATCCCTTCTGCCTTGCTGCGTTCTGCCATCCAGTCTAACAACGCCCGTTCATCCTTGCTTAACCGGTACTGCCGGGTATTTTCACTTGCCGTAAAGATCCTGGATGCAATCCCGAAATCTTCCATCGTCGCGGTAAGTTCGATCACGCCGTTATCGTCCACCTGTTCGCGCCGGATGAAATGGATCACCGCAGACGCCTGGATGAAGTCGAACAACATGATCATATCGCGCCGGGCATCCATATCGGAAAAGATAATACTGTCACTGAATGGAATTTTTACCCGGAATACATGGGATTTCATAATCCGCAACATTTCGCGGCACACCCGTACTTCGTGAGTGACCGGGTACTCATCCCGTCCTGTCTTCATCCGGTCTTTTAAGAATTGGGTGAATGATTCACCAGCCGCTTTGTTGGGCGCCAGCGATAACCGGTACTGCCGGTCTAATACTTCGTCATCACCGGTATCGTAAACGCCGGTAAAAATGAACATCACCCGTTCGGGAATCTTCACCTGTTTAGACTCGATCTTACCCGATGCGGTCTTTTCAACCGTCAGGTGCTCGGTCCCCGTCTGAAATTTAGACATTGCCCGCTTGATCGTGCTTGCAAACTCGGGCTGTAACGTTGACGTCTCATCAGAGAACACCACGCAGCCAGGGCGAATCCGGTTGTCATAAAACAACGCTCTGTTGGAAAAACTCGTATCAAAGACGTACTCCTGAGGGTACTGGTGAATAGCCGCACGGACCCCGGAGGTCTTACCAGCACCCTTCCGCCCATCCAGGCCAGGCTGAATACCGGTGGTAGTTGTCGCACATTGCACCGCCCAGGCGCACAGGAATACCTTCCCGATCTCGTCGTCGCCACTATGAAGTGTTGAAAATGTATCGCTGAAGTATTTGACCGGTTCCCCGGTCGTCAGGACCGTTAACGCCTCGTCGTGGACTTCTTCATCCGTGGTGACCGGGGGTGGTCCATCCACCGTTACCAGGTCGGCTATCGCACGTTCGAAGAGTGATTGTAACTCGGTCGTTGCGATCGGAGGGTCGCACCGTTTCAGGTTGAACGCCACCACCTTGTCCAGCGTTAACCCCTGTTTGTCGCAGCCTTTTGCTGACCGGTAGGCATGCCGGATGTAGGCGATCAGGTTGTCATTACGGGTTTCACCCACAAATTTTTCTTTGGACTTTTCTAACCGTAACCCATCGATCTGGTCAACCGTAACGGGTAACACCGGTCCCTCTCCGGTACTACGGTGGGGACCTATCCCCTTACTGGTCGGTAACGGTCTGCCACGTTCCGTTTTTGGCTCGCGAATAACGGAATACCCCCGCTTAATCAGCTCCTGGTTGAGCGCTTCCATCTTCACGCGGTCTTTCAACACCCCGGGCCGGGCCTCGTCACAGCTGATGATCCCGCTTTCCACGGCGATCCAGAGCAACGGGTCCCCGCCCGAGTTGCACCGCCAGCAATGCCAGGTATTTTTCTGGCTGTTGACGGAAAAGTTGGTCCCGCTTGTGGACCCGTGGACCGGGTTCCCGCCGATGGTCTCGTCACCTGAGCGCCGTGCATTGTCGGGCCTGCAGGTGGCCGCAATGTCCAGGTTCAGGCTTTCCGTGAGCGTCCGGTAATGGGTGACCTTTCCCGGAGTTTTAGGTCTGGGTTCTTTGCCTGACGTATTGACCCGCGAGATGAGCGCCTCAAACAGGTGTTCCCACGTAATTTTCTTTATCGGACGGTCCACGGTGACCGTGTACAGGTCCCCCGATGGGTGCACCGACCCCGGGCCGACAACATACCCGGTGCCCTTGTCAGGGTGCTGGGCATATACTTCGCCCAGGTGCTGGTCGTCGGGGCCGAACATCACTGTTTTCCCCTCGAACCCCGGGCATTCAAGGTACATATGGTACTTCCGTCTCTCCGGCGTACTGCTCCCGGTCTCGACGGTGAAGGTCTCGCCATCGATCCCGGTAAGGGCACCTCGAGCGCAGAGTGCCTCGTATTCGTCAACGTCGATGATCACAACCGGTGAGCCGGACGCCGGGAATACGCCATAATTCCAATTGTCAGTGAGAAAAAAGTTGAATCCCGGGTTGTCATACGGGTAATTTTTATCCCGGTTCCACCCTGCTTCGTTATCGGGGCCGCCCTTTGATTTCCTCGGCATCCTGATGAACCGGAGGTCTTCACGCCTGAGCTGCTCGGGTCTCCTGTCAGATAGTGCCGGGTTGATTTCCTCGGCAACCCTCAATCGTGACCACACCCGACCGTCCCACGTGTCACAGGTGCACAGGTACAGTGGGGTGCCCTGTCCTGGTTCTCTCTCACCCTGGAGGCTGGCTTCCTGCCGGGGATCTCATACCCGCAATCGCCGCAAATGATGGCTGCCAATTCGCTGGTCTTTGGAGTCATGCGGGCACCGCCATTCTCGCGGTCTCTTCTTCGATTAAGGTAATCATGGTACCCCGTTCATTCATCCACCATTCCGGTGCGTCTGTATACCGGTCATCTGTCGCCCGGAGTGTTTCCTTCACCCACAACAAGCGATCAGTTTTTGTTACTACGGCCAGGTCGTCGGGTTTCAGGGTGATGTACCGCTCATCGCTGTTCCCATCCGGTGGAGCGTATACGTTCACCTTCCCGGATACGGCGATAAACTGTGGCGCCTCGATCAACGACAAGGCCGCGAATGCCTTCTGTTGGTACTGCGGGTGCACCCTCATCCGGATCATACCCGTCGGGTCTGACAAAAAACCGGTGATACTGCCGCGTTCATCCTTCTTTGTGTCGGTCAGGACACCGATCCAGAAGAACCGGTACGCCCGTTCACCGTTCGGGAGAATGGCATAGGTCGGCGCTGTTTTCTCCCCGCTTTCCTTTCCCGTCTCACGGACCTGTTGCATTTCGATAATAGCGGCGTTCCGGCCGCTTTGAGGAATGTACACTCCCGGCATTATGCTGCCTCCGGCGAGGTGATGAACGCCGCGACTTGTGCGAACGCCTGGTCTTTCATCGGTGACGAGTGCACCACCAGGGCCCGCCCGAAGATCAGGTCATGCAGGCGCTTTTCAACGGCAAACAATCCGCCGACGGGCTGGGTCCTTAAGATCTCCTCCGCGTCAGAGACCGAGAAACCCGTTAAACCATCTATCACCAGCGCATTGAGATAGACAATCCGGGCAATTTCTCCGTCAAGTATCACCCGGGCACGCAGGTCGGGGATTGACTGGATCTGAAAACCGTGATCGGTACAGAAATATCCCCCTGAGCATAGAGTCAGTGGTTTACGGCATTTTTCAACCGGGCAGCGGTTCACGAACCCGGCGCTCAATACCTTGGTAATGAAGCCTTTCAGGGTGTCGCGGTCGGTGCGTTTCACCGGGATGTCTTCGTTCCATGGTTTGACTTCTGCCTGTGTGATGATCAGTTGCACCCGTTCGTTGTAGAAATC
>JBAXMF010000167.1:0-5410 GCA_037134435.1 Methanomicrobiales archaeon
ACAAGCGGTACCATATCCAGACCCATTCCCCAATGAACCTTGAGACCTACCGGATGGTCTGAAATAACAGTTGCTGAAGAGATCCCTGATCACCTCTTTTGGTTCAGGCCGCCCTTCCTCGCTGATGCAGGGGAAAGGACGGGGGGCGCTATCGCGGGACTCTTTCATACATCCGGTTACCGGCTGAGCCCAGTTATTCCATTTTTGTCGCAGTTATCGCAGAATTCCCCGGTTTTTTCATCTTTTTCCTCATTATGCCTCACCCTTATACCGGGTAATCAGCGGCACAACTGGGACCTGCAGGAAGTGCAGAGTGGAGATGGGATATCCGGCTAAAAAATATACGAAAAGTATGATCCCAAAAATTAGCACCGTTCCCCTGGAGCCAGAGGTTATAATTCCCTGGATGCGAATGATCTAAATAGTGATGGCAGGGGACCGGGTTACAGGGGGATCCCTCAATCAATCCAATCCCCCACAAACCGGGAGCTATAAAACCATTAGCTGATGATCAAAAAGAGATACGAAATCACATTCTGCAAAAAAGACTAGTCCTAAAAAAATGCCTTCCAACATTGGATAAGGCAGGAAAAAGCCGTAAGAACCGCCAACTGAAACGACCGGTGTATACACGAATGACAGGAATAAAGGGGCAGGAAACATCACGGACCGTTGCATTTATTGACATCGGTACCAATTCCATCCGGTTGTTTGTTGTAAGGCTTAACCCTGATTGCTCGTATATCGTTCTTTCGAACCAGAAGGAAGCAGTCCGGCTTGGCGAAGGGGAGTTTCTTACCGGGCTCATCACGGAGGAGGCCATGAACAGGGCAGTCATGGTCGCAGGAAGGTTTGTCGAACTTGCCCACTCTTTTAGTGCCGAAGAATTTGTAGCCGTTGCCACTTCCGCCACACGGGAAGCACAGAACAGGTACGAGTTCCTTTCAAGGCTCAGAAAAGAATCACACCTGGATGTGCAGGTAATCTCAGGCAGGGAGGAGGCCCGGTTGATTTTTATGGGTGTCACTGCCGCCATGCACTTGAAGGACGAACAGATCATGGTCATTGACATCGGGGGCGGCAGCACCGAAGTGGCAATCGGGGGGAGCGGTGGATGCAGTTACCTGTCAAGCATGCATCTTGGCACAATCAGGTTGACGAACATGTTCTTCCCGGACGGGGTGGCAGGACCCGTCACTGGGTCCCGGTATGAAGAGATCAGGGACTATATCCGGAATGAGGCCCGCTCGGTAGTACGACAGGCAGGACGTCATCCCGTTGACCTTGTGGTCGGGAGTTCCGGGACGATCATCAACCTGTGTGATATCGCCGCAAGGTCGTCCCACCCCGGTGACCCGAAAAGGACGGTCCTTTCCGCATCAGACCTAAGAAAGACGGTCCCCGTCATTTGTTCGTCATCACTTGCAGAGCGCCGTAAAATACCGGGGATCAATCCTGAAAGGGCGGATATCATTATCGCCGGCACTGCAATCATTGACACGCTGATGCAGGAACTGAACATCCGTGAACTTGAAGTGACACAGAGAGGGCTCCAGGATGGTCTTCTCGCCGATTACCTCTCGAAAATGGAGGGGTTTCCGCTTCTCGGCCACCTGTCAGTCAGGGAGAAAAGCGTGCTCCTCACGGGACGGGCGTTTGGGATCAACGAGTACCACGCACGGACTGTCTCGACCATCGCACTCGAGCTGTTTGATAGTGGTAAAACAGTGGGACTTCATCCTCTTGGTTCAGGTGAACGGGAACTGCTGGAATACGCGTCATTTCTGCATGATATCGGGTCCCTGATTTCGTTCAACAACCACCATGCACATTCCTATTACATTATCAGGAATAGTGACCTGCTCGGGTTTGACCAAAAAGAGGTCCTGATAATGGCGAACATTGCCCGTTATCACCGGAAGAAACTACCAAGGAAAAAGGAGTTCGAGATGCCGGAACTCGATGAACCGGGGAAAGAACTGGTCACCATTCTCTCAACGTTCCTTCGCCTTTCGGAGAGCCTTGACCGGCGACATGCCGCCCTTATCGAGCGGGTATCCTTCACCGGAATTAATAATAAAACGGTGGAACTTGAGATTGTGGCCCGCGAAGACTGCCAGTTTGAGTCATGGGGTGTGGATAACGAGGCCAAAAATTTTGAGCGGGCATTCGGGCTGAAACTCAACCATACTATTCGTCCGCTCTGATACCGCACGCCTGGCATAACTCAGGTTCGGACCGTGACTTTTCATGCGGAATAGTCCAATAATCTCCTGGAGAAAAACCTCACCCCACACCTGTTCTTACGGGATGGAAAAATCAGGGGGGTGGGTGAAATGCACCTTCCAGGTCCTCCGTAAGAGGCTTGATGTGCGTTTTTCACAGAGTTAAATAAGATGGGAGAGATCCCGGATGAGACCCGGGTAAAAAAATGTCCAGGTGTTCCTGGGTGTGTTAATAAACCCCTTACAAAATTAGGAGAACAACAATCAGCAGGTTGAAAATATCGGGCTGCCGTTTCAGGGAAAAGGCCATTATCTTTAGTTTCTGGCCAGGTTAATACCGACATGCCAGACCGTTTACACATGGGAGATGTCATCATCATGTGTCGGACAGTCAACCAGGGAATACCGGGATCTGATGTCAGGAGGGTACGTTCGGCCTGGTGACATCCCGGAGAATTACTGACACCCCGCACTCCCCCTGTTCAAACACAACGGGGACACATTTCCCATAAAAATGCCAGCTATGCCCTTTAATGGTAATTTTTTCTTCGAGAATACTTTCCTTCCCTTTTTCACCATCGCTAATTTTTTGACGGAATACAGGACTGATACATGCTCCAAACGGGGTATGGTCAATATGGCGGACGATAAGGTCTGAACGCTGGACCAAAAAAACGTCCAGCAGCCGGTCATTCACAAACCGTACAAACATTTCATGGTCAAGGACCATAATGAGGTCTGAGCTCAGGTTGAGGAGATCGGTAATCGGCACTCTCTTCGAGATAAAAAAAACTTTGGCCGGACCAAATGTCTTCATCTCAACCTGACCCGAAATGAGCATCCGGTTCAGGTACTTTGAAGTCGCATTCCTGTTAAGTGGCAGGATCTTTGAAATTTCTTCAATTGTCAACCCCCTCGGGTGGTCACGAAGTATTTCAATAAATCGTGATTGTTCTCTTTCCTTCTCTTTTAACACAACCAAACACCAACCCTGTCCTCCTGCAAGATCTATTTAAGGTAAAATTGAATTCTTCTATTGCAATGTAACGAATGATACCAATACAATTCATTATTGTAATATGTTTATGCATTACAATAATATATCAATTAAATGCTATACAATGAAGCAAAAAAATAAATAGAATAATGATAATTAGTGTGTATCACTCCGACGGTGAGATACCATGGATGACCTGACAGCAGAACAAGGGGGACGATCTGAGCGGGGGACTATCCAGCCCCAGGTATCAGATCAAAACAGGGAAATCAAAAAATGGAATGCAATAGCCAGGATGGTTGACCCCAACCCCGAGGTCCTCCCGTTCGCGCTCTCAACAACTGAGCCGGAGCGGCAATGGGCCTTCTTCGCCCGGGCATCCGGAATAGTGAATCCGCCAGTAGCCAGGGAGATTGATGAAATTGCTGATATCTCCGACGCGGTTGTCACGATATTCTGAAATGAGTGCCGGTGAGTGACCAGAAAAAACGGAAATACGGTGGTAATACCATGAAATCATGACTTCATAATCCCGGAACAGCGCACCTCTCCTCCTTTTGGTTGAAACAACCAATCCTATGTGCTGAAAAAAATAATATTTCTTTTTTTTACGATTCCTAAAAGGCTATAACTCCAAAATTAACAGGAGAATAAAGACGCCCTGGTTACCACCATTGCTGGTGGATATGCGTCCCGGCTGCCGGCGTGGTCTCCCTTCCCTGCGGGGTTCTTTTTATAAACCCGATCTGTATCAGGTACGGTTCATACACATCCTCAATAGTCCTTGACTCCTCCCCGACTGAAATCGCGATCGTCTTGAGCCCGACCGGCCCCCCCCGGAAATCATCGGATATGACCGTCAGGATCCGCCGGTCAAGGTCGTCAAGCCCTAGCGCATCTATACCGAGCAGGGTAAGGGCATGCGCGGCCACCTCGCGGGTGATCGTGCCATCACTTCGCACTAACGCAAAATCCCCGACTCTACGGAGGAGACGGTTTGCAATCCGGGGTGTCCCCCGGCTCCTGCCGGCAATCTCGCGGGCGGCCTCATCCGTAATACTGACCTGCATGATACCGGCACTCCGCCTGATCACTTCAGCAAGTTCGCCGGGACTATACAGGTTGAGGCGGCATACCTGGCCGAAGCGGTCACGGAACGGTGAACCAAGGAGGCCGATCTTTGTGGTGGCCCCGATTAACGTGAAATGCTCAATGTCAAGTCGGATAGACCGGGCGCCAGGACCTTCTCCAATCATGACATCGATTGCGAGGTCCTCCATCGCGGGGTACAGAACTTCTTCCACAACAGGGCTGAGGCGGTGAACTTCATCGATAAAAAGAAGATCGCCTTCCGAAAGAGTCGTCAGAATTGCGGCGAGGTCCCCCGGTTTTTCAAGCACGGGACCACTTGTCGTATGGATACCGGTACCCATCTCGTGGGCGATTATGTGGGCAAGCGTCGTCTTCCCAAGGCCGGGTGGACCAGAAAACAGGATATGGTCCAGGGGTTTTTTCCGTTTCTGTGCGGCTTCAATTGCAATAGAGAGCGTTTCTTTCAAGCCGTCCTGGCCGATAAATTCCCTAAGCCTCGACGGCCTGATCGTCTCCTCGACTACGTCCTCGCCGGTTGAAACTGCATCAATCACCGGCTCCCTCATAGTTTTTTTCTCTCCTTCAGGAGTAGAAGGGACGCTTTCAACAACACCTGTGAATCGGCCGGCCCTGTCCTTCTGCAGGTCTCATCAACCGCATCATACGATTCACGCGGGGGGAACCCTAGGGCAATCAGGGCATCTGCCACGTCCTCCCGGATATTGCCCGGGACCCCTGATGCCCCGGCTGTGACGGCCGGAAGACGGTCCTTCATCCGGTCTTTTAGTTCGAGGATTAATCTTTTAGCGTTCCTTGGCCCGATCCCTGATAGCCTTGTCAGCCGTTTCTCGTCCTCGCCGGTAACCGCCTGGACAAATTCCTTCGCAGGGACCTGTGAGAGGATCGAGAGGGCCAGCTGGGGACCGACACGGTTCACCGCGATGAGGAGCTGGAACACTTCGAGATCGAACGTATCAAGGAACCCGTACAGGGTGAGTGCATCCTCCCGTACACTAAGGTGGGTGTGTACCCTTTTCTTAGACGGACTGCTGGAAAGGATGACGACGTCTGTTGTCGTCATATTGACGCGGTACCC
>JBAXMF010000168.1:0-5391 GCA_037134435.1 Methanomicrobiales archaeon
TGTGGCACCAGGCCCAGAACCCCTACTACGCCCCTGACGAGGCCATGGGGTCCGGGGGCGGGGCAGCTCCGCCGCCATTAATCCCCCCAAACCAGACACTTCCATCGCGTGAAGATGTAATCACGTGGTCAAATGATATGCGGCCGGAGATCTGGCGGTACCATGGGGACACATGGTCCCGGGTGCACCAGGCCTCCACGTTTGTCAACCCTTCGAACGGGTATACATATCCCGAAGGGGTCGGCTATCGTATCATGACCACGTTTACTGATACCACAGGGAACGATGCCCTTTATGCAGGTGTTGGGTTCGGATTTGGAAGGATTCTTATCGTCAAATCTACAGACGGGGTCACATGGATGCCTGTGAACACCAGTAGCATCCCCTCGCGAGATACCCGGGCGATGATATCCCATAACGGGAAGATCTACGTGGGTACAGCCGATGGGATCTACGCATCCGGCTCTCCCTCCCCGTATACCGATACCTGGGAGAAGGTGGCCGACTTCCAGGTCGCCTCCCTCAGGAGCTTCAATGGTTACCTGTATGCCGGGACCGGGAATCCAACCGGGCCATCCGAAACGAATGGTTTCGAGGTATGGAGAAGTAATACCGCGTCCCCTTCCGGTCCAGGCGACTGGACACGGGTGGTCGAGGGCGGGGCTGGGGACGCATGGAATGTCCTTGCAGCCTCAATGCAGGATTACAAGGGGGACCTCTACGTCGGGTCGATGAACCTTCCCTTCGCGACCGGTACCGAGGGGTTGAAGGGGTTTGACCTCATACGGCTGAATGACGAGGACTCGTGGGACCTTATCGTCGGCAATTATCACCCGAAAATCCCCACGGTACCCCGTGGCCCTCCCCTGAGTGGCTGGCCGTCCGGGTATGCAAACCCCTTCAACCTTTATGCGTGGTCACTTGGGGAGTATGACGGTGAACTCTACCTGGGGACATTCGACATATTCAGCTTTGCCCGGTTCATCGGCGATATCCCGGGTGGAAGCGATATGCTTCTTGCAGCGGTCACCTCCCAGGAACTTGTTGATCCTGCCAACCTGCCGGAAGGGACCGGGGCACTGATGCCGGGGCTCGGGGAGTTAAAGCAGATAGGCCCGGTGAACGGTAACGGTACGTACATCATCCCCATCATCGAACTCCTGGGAAGAGAATTCGGGGGTGCGGACCTCTGGACAACCCGGGACGGGGTGCACTGGGTCCCGTTGGAACTGAACGGGTTTGGAGACCCGAACAACTACGGGTTCCGGACGATGCTGACGACACCCGACGGGTTCATTATCGGCACGGCAAACCCCTTCACGGGATGCCAGGTATGGCGCCGCTCCTCCCCGGACCATCCACCTGCCAGTATCATCGGGCTCCACAACGTCTCGTACCAGCAGGACTATATCAAATGGGCCTGGACCGATCCCGGATCAGCTGATTTCGACCACGTTATGGTCTACCTGGACGGGGAGTTCAAGGAAAACGTGCCCAAAGGACACCAGGCCTATACGGCATCTTCGCTCTGCCCTGATACCAGTTACGTTATTTCAACACGCACGGTCAGTAAGACCGGCCTGGTCAACCAGACGTGGGTGAACAGCACGGCGAGGACGGCACCGGACGAGAAGGGATGGAAGTTCCGGTCTGATCTCCACAACACCGGGATATACGACGACGGGGGTAAGAGGCCGGAGGGCGGCCAGCGGTGGAACTATGCAACCGGTGCCCCCGTAGATTCGAGTCCTGCAATCGCCGGAGATATTGTCTATTTCGGAAGTGTGGGTAAATCGGTCTACGCACTGGATGCGGTGACAGGTACGAAACTCTGGAACTTTACTACCGATGGAGAAGTACGTTCAAGCCCGGCAGTTACCGGCGGTGTTGTTTATGTCGGTTCTGAGTTTGGTAGTTTGGTAGAACAGGTTTACATTGGTAATCTCTATGCACTTGATGGAGCGACCGGAGCGAAGATATGGAACTTCAGCACGAATGCCGGGATCAGATCAAGCCCGGCAATCGCAGACGGTGTCGTCTATTTCGGGTGTTATAATGATCATGTCTATGCACTCAATGCAACGACGGGTGCGGAGATTTGGAATTCACCCGGAGTATATGCGCAGTCCAGTCCGGCAGTCTCAAACGGCACCGTCTATATCGGCGGTGGCGAAGTGAGTGTTTATGCACTCAACGCAACGGATGGAAGCGAGCGATGGAGTTTCCCGACCGGGAATTTTATGGACTCCAGCCCAGCCGTTGCGAATGGTGTTGTGTATATCGGTTCATGGGATAACAACGTCTACGCATTGAACGAGACAACGGGAGCAGAGATCTGGCGTTACAAAACGGGGTCCCTGGTAACATCGAGCCCTGCAGTCTCGAATGGCACGGTCTATATCGGGGGCCAGGACAATAAGCTCTACGCACTCGACGCGGCAACCGGTGCATTCAAATGGAGTTACACGACAGGGAGTTATATCTTTTCCAGCCCTGCCGTTGCAAACGGGGTCGTCTACGTCGGAAGCTTTGACCATAAGGTCTATGCTCTCAATGCTGACACCGGAGTTTTGGAATGGATCTACACAACGGGTGGCCAGGTGTTTTCCAGCCCTGCGGTATCGAACGGTACCGTGTTTGTAGGGTCTAAGGATGGCAAAGTCTACGCGATCGGCTCTACCCCGGAGACACCCCCTGCAAGTATTATGGGTCTGAATAACGTCTCGTACCAACCGGACTATATCAAGTGGACCTGGACCGATCCTGTATCGTCTAATTTCGATCACGTGATGGTCTACCTCGACGGGGTGTTCAGGGAAAACGTGGCCAAAGGGGTCCAGGGCTACAATGCGACGTCGCTACCCCCTAGAACCGAGCAGGTTCTTTCAACCCGCACGGTCAGTACGACCGGCCTGGTCAACGAGACCTGGATGAACAGCACGGCGGGGACCGCCCCGACATTCTTCGCAGATTTCACCGTATCACCCGTTAGCGGGATTGCTCCCCTGACGGTGAAATGTACCGATACATCCATCGGAAATCCAACATACCTGAGTTATGATTTCGGGGACGGAATTTATATGACAGGTCCAAACCCGGTCCATACCTACCGGTTCCCGGGCATATACACGATTACACTGTCCATTATGAAATACAACACCACTACCTATTCCATGATGGGCAGCACCGCAACAAAACCGAACATCATTACGGTGAACAGCGCCCCCATCATACCACCGGTCGCAAAATTCTCCGCATCGCCGGTAACGGGGACTGCACCCTTGAGGGTTGCATTCACGGACCTGTCTACGGGAAATCCGACGTACGTGGTATACGATTTCGGGGACGGTATCAATGCAACGGGAGCTACCCCGGTCCATACCTACCTGTTCCAGGGGGTCTATAATGTTACCCAGTCAGTTTTTAAAGTTGACAGCACGAGTGGTTTGGTACTGAGTAATGTGTCTGTCCAGAATGGCCTTATCGTAGTCAACGGGGTATAATCCACAACTATTTTTTCCGGCCCGGCGACACTCTTCTGCCACCCTGTTTCAATATGCCCCAGGCTTATCCCGCTTTACCTCCCTACCAGAACAGGAGAGAACAGTGGACCATTTTTCAGCGGATCGGTCCACATAGTACAACCCTTACAATACCAGGGCCTCCCCACCAACCCCTGGTGCCAGATCCGTCCCGGCTTACCGGAAATTTTCATCCCGGTCGTTCCTGAATTAGGAGGTGTGCCCCATGGAGGAAAACGTGTGCAAACGGAAACAACACGATTTAGAAAAACCCCGGGTATCTAAAAAAAGTATCTCCTTTCTCAACCCCTGGGCTTACGGGGTTGGACACCCGGGTTCGTTTATCACCTTTTTATTTCGTTGGGTTTCATACCCGGCTGCGGCGTGATCACAAAGGTGCACCGGCCATCCCCTGAAGAATAACAGCGTTCCTCCACCACCGTGACCGGGCAGTCCATGTGGTACGAGAAGACCGCAGTGAGTACACCAGTATCAAATACACAGGAGCCATGGCCGGTGACAGGGAGGTCCTCGCATTCAAAACAGCCCAGGACCTCCAGTGTGATCGGTCCGGTTCCGGCAAGGGTTATTGCCCCAAGGCCGTGGGCCTGCCAGAACGCGTCCATCTTGTGTACCACGTCCTCTACGGTGTCGCCGGCTACCCGCGGGGCCAGGACCCCGCCGACCTGCCTGCCGGTCCGCTCCAGTACCGGGTCAATATTGATCCCCATGACCATCGCCTGCGTCCGGAAAACCTGCACACAGTAACGAAAAAAGGAAACAATGTCTTCATCCCAAAAGGGGGTGTCTTCTCCGGCACCATGGCGATTGTGGGTATGAACGACCCCGGCATCCCGGTCGGTGTTGGTCAGCCTGCCGATGGCATCGGACGAGAGCCTGATGATCCGCCTGCGGCTGTCGTGGGGATCGGGGTCCGAGATGACGAGCCCGGAACCTACCAGGTCCCGGATATGCACCGATATAGTTGACTTGGCTTTCTGCGTACGTTCTACGATCAGGTCAAACGGGAGAGGGCCGGCTGACACCAGTTCAAGGATCTGAACTTTAATCGGGCTGTTCACGGCCGCCACGGAATCATTCGTGGAGAAGAGACGGACCTCCCCAGGTCCCACTCCCGGTACCATCCCCCGTCCTTTTTTCATTTATTCATAATGTATCGCAATGTTTATGAATCTTGTTCGCATACGTTAGAACATTCGTATAATTACGAACTATGTGAGAATCATGAACGCAGAATCCTATAAAATCGCTGAGGGCGTCTACTGGGTCGGGTCACTGGACTGGGACCTCCGGGCCTACCATGGCTATACGCTCGATGGAACGTCATACAACTGCTACCTTGTCTTTGGTAAGAAGACCGCACTTATCGACAATGTCTACCCTGGTCACTCTGCGCAGATGTGGGGGCGCATTGCCGATGCATTTGCAAAGGAAGGCAGGAAAGAACAGATCGATATCATCGTCCAGAACCACGTGGAAAAGGATCACTCGGGTGCGATTGTCGAGATTCATAAAAAGTTCCCGGTGGCGCCGATCTATTGTACCGAGATCGCAGAGAAAGGACTCCTGCGGCATTTCCCGGCGCTTAATGGGGCAACATTTAAGCATGTAAAGACTGGAGAGACGCTTGACCTTGGCGGGAAGACGCTCGCGTTTGTCCAGGCACCGCTCCTGCACTGGCCTGACTCCATGTTCACCCTGTACGCGGAGAAGGGCATCCTCTTCCCGAACGATGCCTTCGGCCAGCACCTCTGCTCTGCAAAGAGGCTCGATACCGATATCCCCGAACACGTCCTGATGGATGCCACACAGAAGTTCTATGCGAACCTGATCGTGCCGTTAACACCCC
>JBAXMF010000169.1:0-5391 GCA_037134435.1 Methanomicrobiales archaeon
ATTGAATTTACATCGAGCACGGGTATCACTTCCCCATCGCCGGGAATTGTAATCCCACTAATGCCTCGACACCCTCCGATCATCGCGCTCAGGGGTTTTATGACGACCTCCTGCTGACCTTCAATCATATCAACAGCAATGGTGCGCTTCCTGTTCTGGTGCTGGAGTACGACGAGGATCTCTGTTTTATCAGATTTCCCAAACATACCCTCGAGCCGGTCAAGCGGCAATACTTCGTTCCGCATCATTATTGCTTCCTGTGTACCGATATGGTGGATTTTGCTCACAGAAAGACCTGCAACCTCCACTACATTATTGACCGGGATTGCACAGCGACGGCCGTTGATCCGGACCATGATTACATTCACAATGGCCATTGTAGGGGGCAGGACCAGTTCAAACCGTGACCCTTTCCCGGGAGATGACTCAACCTTGATAGTCCCTTTTAAGTTGTCGATTGCAGTCCTGACAACATCAAGTCCGACACCTCTGCCACTGATATCGGTAATTTTTTCGGCAGTTGAAAACCCGGGCAGGAATAACAGGTCATATACGGATTCATCGGTCATCTCGGCTGCCTGCTGCTCAGTAATCAGTCCACGCTCGACTGCCTTCCTGGCCACTCGTTCCCGGTTAATCCCGGCCCCGTCATCCTCAATGACAATAACTACATTGTCCCGGTCGCGGCTTGCGATCAGTTTCAGGTTCCCTTTACCAGGTTTCCCTGCTTTTTCCCGGATTTCCGGCTTTTCGATCCCATGGTCAACACCATTCCGGATGAGGTGCATCAACGGGTCGTTAAGACCGTCCATGATGCTGCGGTCAAGTTCTGTATCGCCCCCTTCGATGGTGAACTCAACCTCTTTCTCCTCCTTGTGCGCTAAGTCGCGGACCGTGCGCGGGAAACGGTTAAAAATATGCGACAGAGGGATCATCCTGATATTCATCATCAGGTTCTGCAGGTCCGAAACCGACCGGCCGACCATGTTGAGGGTCTCATCCAGTTCTTTCATCTGGTATTTACGCGCGATCTGTGCCAGTCTTCCCCGGTTGATGACCAGGTCTTCGATCAGGTTCATCATCTGGTCAAGGCGGGTAATATCTACCCGGATATTCTTGACTTCCCGGTTTTTATCGACCCGTTCTTCCCGGGCCTGCTTCACGACCCCGGGAGCATGTTCCGTTCCGACGACTCCGATATCCGGCTCCGTAAGCGGTTTTCCCGCCCCTTCAGTACCCGGAGTTGCCTTGTCAGCCGCACGCTCGATATCAGGTCCGAACAGGACCTCCTTGACATCTGAACCGGAGGCAGCTGTTTTTAACGCATCAATCCCGGCATCGCTCCTGATAACCAGCCTGATTGTACCATCAAATGCCCCATCTTCAACGGTTTCCCGATCAGGTACACATTGGATAATTGTCCCGAATTGATCGAGGTTCTGGAGGAGCAGCATCCCCCTCAGGTTCCGGCTGTCACAATCATCCCGGAGCCGTACCAGCATCTGAAACTGCCCTTCCTTCTCCTCCAACAGGGCTCCAGCTCCGGTTTCCCGGGAGACGGATGACATATTGCCTGGTTGCAGTGAGCCCACATTCATGCCACCTTCGGTATGCTGTTCAACTTTCCAGTCCAGGAGGGACTGCAACCGCTCTTCGAGGTGATCGATCGTCCCAGGCCCGTCGGACTCAATATCGTCGAGCATCAGTTCAATATCATCTGATGCGGCGAGGAGGAGGTCAACCAGGTCCTGATGCACTTCAAGCAGGCCACTCCGGATGAGCTGGAACACGTCCTCCATCGCGTGACAGACCCGTTCCATATGTTTGAACCCCATCGTCGCGGACATGCCTTTGAGAGAGTGAGCTGACCGGAATATTTCGGCAATGGCGGCTTCATCGGGCCCGTTCTCGAGGACTAAGAGATTTTTAACAATATTTTCATGATTTTCCCTCGATTCCGCGATGTACAGAGCCCGGTACATATCCATTTCAGACATGTTACCCACCCATGGCCCTGACAGCACGCGAAATTTCGGTACCCATCGAACGGAGCGGTACTACTGAGTCCACGCAGTTGAGTTTGAGGGCCGCCCTGGCCATCCCGTACACAAGACAGTCCGATTCGCGTACGACCATGGTCGTCCCGCCATGCTGTTTTACGGCAAGCGTACCGTCTCCCCCGTCACTTCCCATCCCTGATAAAATTGTTGAAACGGTCAGGGGGCCAAATGCACTGGCTGCCGAGGAAAAGGTCTTGTTGACCGCAGGCCGTACACTGTGTTCCGGTGGCGCCCGTGAATGAATGATCCTCCCCCCTTTCACTCCAGACTGGGTAACCATACTGGAAATAACCGTATGGTACCCTGCCATCGATACATACACCTGGCCACTGTTGAGGACATCACCGTTCTCGGTCTCTTTTACCGGCATTGGGGAGATCCGGTTGAGGCGTGCGGCAAGGGCCGCAGTGAACCCTCCTTCCGGCATGTGCTGGGTGATCTCAACGGCAACAGGCAAACTCGTCGTGAACGATGATAAAAGGACATCAAGCATCGGCGGACCACCGGCCGAGGAACCAACCAGCACGATTTTATCTGCCATTTCTATAGAGGGACCTGTTTTTCTTGATATATAGGCAATATTCACCAGGTTTTTTACTTTGGTTACCAGTTCCTGGGATATACCCCGTATGCGCGCCAGGTCCTTCGGTTTTAACATAAAGTCATCTGCACCGTATGCCATTGCCTTTTTTGTCATCAGGGCCCCCTGGGAAGTGAGCGAGCTGAGCATCAGTGTTTTCGGCTGGTGTTTCATTGTCGCTTTGCGCTTGAGCACTTCGATACCATCCATCTTCGGCATCTCAATGTCCAGCGTGATGACATCAGGCTTGAGCTCATCAATCTTTAATAACCCGTCTTCACCATTTGTGGCTACCCCGACAACCTCGATTTCGGGGTCTTTTCGGAGCATGTCAGTGATGATCGTACGCATGAAGAGCGAATCGTCAATCACGAGAACACGGATCATCGTCACGATCCAAGCACGTTTTTTATCTCTTCGAGCACTTTGGGTGCCTGGAACGGTTTTACCACATACCCTCGCGCACCACTCTTTATCGCAAGTTTCACCATCTGCTCCTGTCCAACGGCAGTACACATGATTACCTTAGCGTTCGGATCAAAGGCCTTTATTCCTTTTAAGGCCTCTATCCCGTTCATTTTCGGCATTACTACGTCCATGGTAACGAGGTCAGGTTTCAACTCCTTGTACTTCTCGATGGCTTCGTCCCCGTCACCAGCTTCACCCACGATCGCATGCCCGCCGGAAAACAGGATGTTTTTAAGAAGTGTCCTCATAAAAAGTGTATCATCAACGATTAGAATTCTCCCCATATGTAATCAGGTTATCTTTGTCCGGCACTTATATGTACTTAATGCTAATCTATCGTTCAAAATAATTTTATGGTGTGGGAGGTTTTACCGCATCCGAGATGAACCGGACCCCTTTGGGGGTGAGCTGGACTTCTCTCCTGATAAACAGCACTTCGACCAGCCCCAGTTTTAGGAGTTTTTCGAGTATCTGGTCGAGTTCTTTATGGGGAATATTTAACATATTTTCAATTGCATGAGAGTCCATCCCGCTGTAGACAAGCATTCCCACCTGCGCAGCAACCGGGTCAAGCTCATCCCCCTTCATGTCCATCTCTTTCGTTGCATCTTTCAAAAAGTTGAGGAGTACCTGGAGTGTTGAAAGCGGGCAAAGGACGAAACTTGTTACCACTTCCCCGATTTCGAGGTGGTCGATTTTAACAACGTCCACCTGTTTATTCTGGAGGTCACGCTGTGTCATTTCAATGCCGGCCACTTCAGCAATCGGGACACAGACCTGCTTATTCTGGCTTACAAACCAGATACCTGTTTTTAAAACTGCAACAGCACCTTTCTCCCATTGTGCATCGGTGACCATCACACCACCTCTGATTGCAGGGGACATGAAATATGCACTCAGGCGGTACGCGCTGCAGGACATGATGATCATCCGTTTTAAGACCTGCAATGCCTTTGGGACCGTGGCAATACGATAAATTCGTTCGGGGTTCCCTTTTACCGTGACGAGGAGGACACTTTTCCTCTCTTCCAGGTTGATAATTGACTTAAAAGTAATATCCGTGTTGACGGGGTCCTGAATGGAAAGCTGGTCCTGGGTGATCTCAATCTTCGAGACTACCCATTTCCCATCTTTTTCAATCTTCACTGGTATTTCAGCCATAGCAGCACACGTCCCGAATAGTCACTCGCCACTTATCTCTTTACTTTCGTCATACTTAATATCCCTTCCAGTTCTTTCTCGAGATCTGCTGCCGGGACTTTCACATCTTTTAAGTCCCTGAGTAATGGGGCATTATCATCTTTTTTCACTGCTGACGCATCTGTTTTAAGGGAGGCCATCAGGTCGTCATCCAAACCTTTCCCCGAAGAGAATGCCATCATAGAGTCCCCCATATCTTTAGACGGATCCGTGGCCATTATCTTGCTCGAAGGAGCTGAGGCAAACGGGGACACTTCCTTCATTGGAGAAGATGATGATGAAGGGCTTTTTTCTGAAACAGATGGGCTTTTTGCTGGCGGCGGTGCAGGTCGTGATTCCGGTTTACCCGATACATCAGGAGCCCCGAGTTCCTGGTCAAGATCAATACTGTCGATATCGAGGTCCTCAAGACCACCAAGACCCATATCATCAGAAAATGTGCCCATTCCCCCTTCTTCTTCCACGTCCAGGTCCCCCTGGTTCGCAGCGAGTATGGAGGCTACTTCATCGTTTTCAGAATCATCGTCAATGTTAATCCCATCATCCATATCCAGCGCAATATCGAGGTTTGATATGTCCTCACCGAACGCTCCCGACATATCCGGGCCAAGGTCAAGGTCATCGAGTCCTGAAAGGTCCCCCATATCTTCATCCGGCTCTTTTGTATCGAGTAATTCTGTGTCCATCTGCTTTTTTACGAGGCTGGAGAAGGGATCAGGAACGGTCTTTTTTCCGGAAGGGACAATTTCGTGGTCAGCATCATTAAAAGACCCGATACCAGGTGCCCGGCCCTGGACGGACTGGTCAAGCATCTGGTCAAGTTTCTGTTTCTGCTGCTTTTTGGCGGTTTTTGAACTCCTAGCTTTACCTATATCCCCTGATATGACTGATATGGCTTTTCCCATCGAAGAAAATGCATCCCTGATGGTTGAGAACCGCCCGGTCACCGTATTGCCGGATGATTTTTTCGGGGCAATTTTTGTCCCGGACTCCTGTTTCTTCTCGTTTTTCTCTTTGGGTGATTTTTTGCATCATTGCTGGTGTAATTCTTATTTCGAATAACAACCAGTCTACCAGACATTT
>JBAXMF010000170.1:0-5386 GCA_037134435.1 Methanomicrobiales archaeon
CCCAGGTATTACGGGCAATGGAAGACCTCAACCAGACGGTGACCGATGTTGCCCAGAAGGCTGAAAAAGTCTCACAACTGACCGAGGACGCTAACACGTTGAGCACGAAAGGTACCGACCTTGCCGAGCAGGCAGAACGGGGCATGCAGAGCATCACCACCTCTTCAAGCGTGGTCGACAAGATTATTGTCGATATCAAAGCCGAGATGGACAAGATCGGAAAGATCGTCGGGTTGATTTCTGATCTTGCGAACCAGACGAACCTGCTCGCACTCAACGCAGCCATCGAAGCGGCCCGTGCAGGAGAAGCGGGTAGGGGCTTTGCCGTGGTCGCCACCGAGGTGAAATCACTCGCCCAGGAGTCCCGTGCATCGGCTGAGAATATTGCCGATATGATCGGGACGCTCCAGAAGAAGTCCATCGCTGCCGGTGAAGCCGTCGCATCATCCAACCGTGAAGTGAAGACGGGAAGCGAGGCACTCAGCCAGACACTCCGTTCATTCAAGGATATCGCAAAATCCATTGAGGATATCAGCAGGAACGTGGTGGAAGTTGCCAGTGTAAGCGAGGAACAGGCCGCAACCGTGGAAGAAGTCACCGCCAGTGTCAACGAAGTGCACGGGATGGTGCAGGCAACCGCAAAAGACGCGATGGATGCGGCCGCCGCTGCAGAAGAGGCTTCGGCGTCCATTGACCAGATCACCAAGGTCATGGGCGGTGTGAACACGATTGTGAACAATGTCTCGAAAGAGATGGCGAAGTTCAAGGTATGAGGAGGGACGACCATGACGGATGAGCAGGTTATCCATGTACCCCCCAGCGGGAGTATCGGATTTCACCCCACCCACGTTGATACCCCGGCGGGTCCGACAACGGGGACACATATCCCCCTTGCAACGAGTGGGGATGGTGTCCAGAAACTGAGTGATAATATCCAGGTAGTGGAATTTCTCTTAGGGGATGAGCATTTTGCCGTCGACCTCTTCGAGGTACGGGAAGTGGTGGAATATACACGGATCACCCATCTCCCCGATACCCCACCGCACATCAGGGGTATTATTGACTTGAGGGGTGAAATCACCACCATCATCGACTTAAAAAACTTAATGCATATTCACAGCGAAAAGAAAACAGATGAGGCAACTTCCCGGATCATTGTACTCGATGACCGGATCACCATGTCGAAGATCGGGATCATGGTCGATGACGTCCTCTCGGTCTCCACCTTTTCACGGAAGGAAGTGGACACTTCTGCAGCCTCCGTAAACCGGGAACAGAATAACATCATTGGGATCATCAGGAAGAAGATCCGGATAAAAGACAAGGATGTCAACGAGCTGATCATCTGGATCGATATCCAGCGGCTGCTGAAGGAAGTTGACCAGGAGATCCTGAAAGAAGGGTATAGTGCGGAGACATAAGGACAATAATCTCATCCGAATCACCCCTTTTTCAGGATGTGAATATTTGGATGTTGGATAAAGCCTTCAGGTTTTTTCACCCACTTTTTTTATTCATCCATTTGTTCTCTTTAGTTCCAATTTGTTACCTGTTCATTCGGGTATTTCCAGGATTTAACCAGGGGTGCTTCCTCATTACCGATGTGGTAGTGAAATACAAGACCTGGAAGTGACGGGTCCGGGACATCCGCAATCTCAACAACACCTTCCCGTATTTTTCAAGGGGACGTCCCATCAACGCCTCATATTTGGGACATCCAACACCTTTATTAATCTATAATGATTAATCATGTAAGACTACTTACTGACGGAGAGTGGTGGATACAAAGATGGCGATCAATTCGTGCTAACATAGGACATTGGGTCTGTTCTGGCCTGATACCTCTGTATATTTTCGAGGGAAGCCGTGTTGCTTCCTCTTTCCAAGCAGCCGGTCCTTTCGTGGACCGGCGTGATTCCGGATGACAGACCGGAAGGTATAGTGTACAGATAAGAATACCATCCACGCAATTTCCGAATCTGTTGATGCCGGCTGAAATTACAAAAAGACTGTCGGCATAACTGTGGCGAAATGCTATAATAATACCCAAAAAAGGTCGAACAATGAAAGAGTCATTTGATGTCAGGCTTGTAGAAAATGCCAAGTATTACTCCCCGGAACCCGGGTTAAAACTCAATTCCTGGATAGGTGACTACCAGAAGAAGTATGACGAATTTATCGCGGACCCGGATACCTTCTGGAGTGGAATTGCCAAAAATCTTGACTGGATTCGCCCGTGGAACACAGTCCGGGAATGGAATTACCCGTATGCAAAATGGTTTGTCGATGCCAAACTCAACATCACCGCGAACTGTCTCGACCGGCACGTGAGTACCGACCGGCGCAACAAAGCAGCCATTATATGGAGGGGCGAAGAGGGTGAGGAACGTGTCTACACCTACCAGAAATTACTTTCCGAGGTCATGCGTTTTGCCAACGGACTCCTAAAAATTGGCGTAAAAAAAGGAGACCGGGTCTGCATCTACATGCCGATGGTTCCCGAACAGATTATCGCCATGCTTGCATGCGCAAGGATTGGAGCTGTTCACAGTGTCGTGTTTGGTGGATTCGGGGTTACCGCACTGAACATGCGGATTGTTGACGCCGAGGCCAAGGTTATCATAACCGCCGATATTGCATTACGCCGGGGAAAGGCTATCCCCCTGGTCCCGATCGTGCAGGAAGCGATATTAAACGCATCCACGGTGGAGCACATCATCGTATTACGACGCCGGAAGGAACAACCGGTGGAACTGAGGCCCGGGTTCGAGCTTGATTTCTACGAGTTCATGGAAGATGTGCCGAGGGTATGTCCACCCCAGGCGATGGATGCAGAAGACCCGCTCTTCATGCTCTATACCAGCGGTTCAACCGGGACACCGAAAGGCGTCGTCCATACCTGTGCAGGCTACATGGTGGGGACATATTACACGAGTAAATACGTCTTTGACTTAAAAGAAAACGATGTCTTCTGGTGCACGGCAGACCCCGGGTGGATTACCGGTCACAGTTACATCGTGTATGGTCCCCTGGCGGTAGGCACCACCGTGTTTATCACTGAACTGACTCCCGATTATCCCGATGCCGGCAGCTGGTGGAAGCTCATCGAGGAACAACAGATCAATGTCTTTTACACCGCCCCGACGGCCATCAGGACATTTATGAAGGTCGGCGAATCATGGCCCAACAAGTATGACCTGAGTTCCCTGCGGCTGATTGGATCCGTGGGAGAACCACTCAACCCTGAGGCATTTGAATGGTATTACCATGTCATCGGAAAGACCCGGTGCCCAATCGTGGACACGTGGTGGCAGACTGAAACAGGAATGCAGATGATTACCACCATGATTGGTGAGCCGATGCGCCCCGGGTTTGCGGGAAAACCCATCCCAGGTGTTGAAGCGGATGTCGTTGATAAAAATGGAAAGCCGGTCAAGCCAGGTACCGGTGGGTTCCTTGTGATCAAATCCCCGTGGCCTTCGATGTTCCGGACCGTGTACAACAACGACGAGCGGTACCGGAAGTACTGGTACACGATCGACGGATGTTACACAGCCGGAGACCTGGCGGTAAAGGACAAAGACGGCTATATCATGGTCATCGGACGGGCGGACGATATCATCATCGTCTCCGGGCATAACATTGGGACGGCCGAAGTGGAGAGTGCCCTTGTGTCCCACCATGCGGTGGCGGAATCTGCAGTTATTGGAAAGCCGGATACCGTGAGAGGGAATAGCATCAAGGCGTTTGTGATCCTCAGGGTCGGGAACCAGCCTTCGGATAAATTGGTCCAGGACCTGATGTACCATGTCCGGATGACGCTGGGGCCCATCGCAGTCCCGCAGGAGATCGAGTTCGTGGAGAAACTCCCGAAAACCCGGAGCGGAAAAATCATGCGCCGGGTACTGAAGGCAAAAGAGCTGGGGATTGATCCGGGCGATATCTCAACACTGGAGGAATAAATCATTCCCAAATTTTTTTCAAATCATAATGAAGGTGATAAAAAATGACAACAACAGAAAATGCAGGTCGCATGAACGAGCCGTTCTCGCTCTTTGGAATGCCTGTTGAGAAAGGACGCTGGATACTCGTGGCATTGGGTCTGGTCATCAACCTCTGCCTGGGAACTATCTATTCCTGGAGCGTGTTTGTCAACCCGCTGACCGAATACTTCAAGGGGACGCTGGGACAGGCAGTTACCGCTAACGATGTCCTGCTCCCGTTCTCGGTATTCCTGGCGTTCTTCGCAATTGCCATGCCGCTGACCGGGAAGTATATCGAGACACTGGGCCCGAGGAACATCACGATCATCGGCGGAGTTCTGACTGGGCTCGGGTGGCTCCTCGCTTCAACGATTACGTCCGTACAGATGCTCTATGTGGTGTACGGGGTGATCGGGGGAATTGGTGTAGGTATTGCATACGGCGTCCCTATTGCGGTAGCAGCCCGCTGGTTCCCTGACAGGAGGGGGATGGCAGTTGGTCTTACCGTGCTCGGGTTCGGGTTTTCGGCATTCATCACGGCGAACCTTTCCGGGTACCTGATAGGCGCTTACGGGGTTATGAACACGTTCCGTATCTTTGGTATCGCGTTCATCGTCCTCCTGGTACTGCTGGCACTGCCACTCCGGTTCCCACCGATCGGCTGGAAACCTGAAGGGTGGAATCCCCCGGCAACCGCAATAGTTGCCTGTGAGCGCAACCGCTCGGAAATGGTCAGGACGCGGTCCTTCTACGGGCTCTGGATTTGCTTCTTCATCGGTTGCCTGGCCGGGTTGCTCGCCATATCGGTGGCAAAACCTGTTGGTACCGAGATGGGGATCGCAACAGGGTTTGCCACCATTCTGGTGGGCGTATTCGCCATCTTCAACGGTTTCGGGAGGCCGGTATTCGGCACGATGACCGACCGGTTTACTCCAAGAAACACGGCGATGCTCTCGTTCGTCCTGATTGCATTCGCGGTATTTCTGCTCTGGCAGGTGCCCGGGGTTATCACCTACGTGGTGGCCTTTGCCATCCTGTGGGGGTGCCTGGGTGGGTGGCTGGCCATTGCACCGACGACGACCGGGTCATATTTCGGGACCTGCGACTACCCACGTTGTTATGGACTGGTATTCCTGGCCTATGGAGCAGGGGCGATTGCAGGACCCCAACTGGCCGGGTTGATCAAGACCACGACCGGGTCATACATGCCCGTGTTCCCGTACGTGTTCGTCCTTGCCGTGGCAGGTCTCATCATCGCGTATTTCACGATGAAGCCCCCAAAATAATTCTAATTTTTATCTTGGATACGGCATTCAGAACCCTTCTTAAAAATGTCCTTCTCATCCGGTGCATGAAAAATAAAGGTGATACGCTGATGATGTATCCCGTTTTCTTATGCTGAC
>JBAXMF010000171.1:0-5354 GCA_037134435.1 Methanomicrobiales archaeon
CTAAATCCACCTTCAATGAATCTGTTTTCTCTTTTACCTGAATGTAATCCATCCCACCAATTTCCTCAAAAAAAGACTTTAATCTATCATTTTCCGTCTTGATTTCGACTGCTCTATTCAAAAAAGATTTCATATGCTCATTATCTTTTTTCAGTTTTTCGTTTTCTTTCTTGATTTCGGAAATGTTAAAAATATCAGATATCGGCAACGCTGTCAACCCCGCTATGTGGGTTCTAAATTTTAACACGATAAATATGCCGTTAAAGAAATGCGCAGAGCATTCCGAAAAGAACAGATATTACAACCCTGTTTACATTACGAGACTGTGATTAGATACTGATGTTTTCGAAATAAATGTATGGGTTATAGAAGTTTCAGTTAGACGGGTTATTGGAGTTCTATTGACCACAAAGACTGGAGTTGGGATCAATAACGGTCTTGGGATATATCCAGTTGAAATGCCCACAACGGTGGGGGATGACGTGGGCATTTTCACTACCCCTTTCATTACGGATGATGCAATCATTGCAACCGGATTACCGACGATTACATTCTGTTTCAAGGTTTCACCGAAGCGAATTATCACCGGTTTCGTTTTTGTCTGGATTATGTTGGCAAGCGAGAACAGTAGCGGGTGAGAGCCGCCTTTCATCGTGGATGGTACACTAATATCAACCGGGAACGTGTAGGACTCGCCAGGATGTATCACAACTCCCTCAGGAATCGGGCTTTTTGCAGGATTGAACGTGAAGCCATCCGGTGATGATGAGACCAGCTCGATTCCGCTTTTTGATGACCAGTCCATGGTTCCCGTGTTTGTCACGGTCAACCCTACGCTATATGTGTGCCCTGGCTCCATGTTCTGCGGGAAGTCATTGGCGGTGATACCGGAATCGTAGGGTAATGGAATCGCTGGGAATGATGGGAGGATTACATCATATGTGTCAGATTGTGGGAGATTCGGGTGTGGTGTGGGTGGTGTAGGGGGTGCTACCCAGAGTGGGAGGTAATCGGTATTGTTTGCATCAATACTGTAACCCGTAGTAGTGAACCCATCACCTCTGTCAGGATGGGTCTGTGAGAATCCATTCCCGCTAGGTGTTGCCCAAACATTACCACCGATGAATGAACCACCGACAATATTTATTCCCGGTGTTTTCGAGATATTCCAGCTGTTGCCGATGCTTGAATCATCCACGAACAAATTGTCAGCATTATTTAAATAATTGTTATAGATGGTATTTCCGCTACTGTTGTAGAGGAGCCGTAACCCTCTCAGATTACCTGTGATGATATTACTGGAGAGAGTGTTTGATGAGGAGTTGCTGAGATAGAACCCATCATACGAATTCCCTGAGACAATGTTGCCGGAGAAGTTGTTTGAGATGGAGTTGCTGAGATAGACCCCACCACTATTCCCTGATACGGTGTTGTGGGAAAAATTGTTTGAGATGGAATTGTGGAGATAGAACCCAAATCCACTACCTGATGCAATGTTTTCAGAGATAGTGTTGTTAGAGCCACCGAGCATCAATCCGGCGAATTCATTCCTTAATGCGGTATTTCGAGAGATAGTGCTGTTAGAGCCCCATAATTCCAACCCCACTCCATTACCTAATGCAATGTTACCAGAGACTGTGTTGTTGTCCCCATAGAGACCAAATCCTTCACCATTCCCTGAGGCGATGTTACTGGAAACAGTGTTGTTAGAACCGTCTGTATAGAACCCCCCATTATTCCCTGAGGCAGTGTTGCCTGATAGGGTATGGTTAGAACTCCAGAGATGGAATCCTTCTGAATTATCAGAGGCGGTATTGCCGGAGAGGATGTTGTTGTTGCCACCGATTGAGAACCCGACAAAGTCATTCCCCGAGGCGCTATTGCCGGAGAGAGTGTTACAGGAGGAGTTGGTATTATCGAATATGAACCCAAGATCGAACCCGATAAAGTCATTCCCCGAGGCGTTGTTGTTGGAGAGGGTATTATAGGAGGAATTGTAAAGATAGAACCCTTCGTTATTCCCTGAAACAGTGTTATCGGAGAGGGTGTTTGAGGTGGAGTTGTAGAGAAGGAAACCTAACCAGTCATTCCCTGAGGCGTTGTTACTGGAGAGGGTGTTGAAGGAAGAGCTATAGAGATCGATGCCTTGGTTATTCCCTATGGCTTTGTTGCCCATAATATTGTTTGAGCTGGAATTTCCTTGAAGATTGAACCCCACATAATTCCCGGAAGCCGTGTTATCAGAGAAGAGATTAGAGGTAGAGTTGTAGAGAAAGAACCCTGACCAGTCATTCCCTGATGCTGTGTTACCAGAGAGGGTGTTCAAAATGGAACCCCACAGGACGAACCCATCATTATTCCCTGAAGCGGTGTTTCCGGAAATAGTATTATTGGAGCCCCAGAGATTGAACCCTTGATCATTTCCTGACGCAGTGTTGCCAGATACGGTATTATTGGTACCATCAATAGCGAATCCTACAAAATTCCTAGAGGCAGTGTTACCAAAGAATGTGTTACCGAAGATGGTGTTTGGAGTAGAACCCCCGAGGGTGAACCCTTCATGTTTATTCTCTGAAGCGGTGTTTCCGGAAATAGTATTATTGGAGCCCCAGAGATTGAATCCTCCAGTATTCCCCGAAGCGGTATTACCAGAGAGGGTGTTGTTGGACCCTTCTATAGTGATCCCAATAATATTCCCTGAAGCGGAGCTCCCAGTGATATTATTATCACTGGAGAACGAGAGCCATATTCCCCTCTGCCCGTTATCATTCGCGGTACTGTTGCTCACCGCAACGTAATATGAATCCTGAAGGACAATTCCACTCCCCGTATTGTGATCACCAAAGATTGAAGAAGCCGTAACATTATTAGAATCCGCATGGACATCGGTGATATTCGACGCAATATCTCCAGGCAGATTACCAATAACATTATTGAAGAAAATCCCTGCTTCTTGGAAGCCTGTGAGCGTGATGTTGGTGATACTGATGCCTCCAAGTGGACCGTTTGAGGTGTAAAGGTCACTGGCAGGGGAATTCTGTACGATAATACCGTAACGGGTGGCATTTTTGCCGTTGAGAATTGCACCCATTCCGTCAAAGATTACATTTCCTGTATTGATGAGAATAGCAAAGTCTGATCCAAACCCAGAGAACACATTTTCAGATAATGTAACCCCAGATCCTGTATTATTGCTGGAATTCATATCCATTGTCCAGTCATGCCCAGGTACGTTGATGACCCATCCTGTACCTGTGTAATACGGGTTATCTGCCGAGGTATTCAGCGGTGGGTCTGACCAGGTGTAATTGTTCTCGGTCTGTCCAGTTGCGTCCGGTGTGATAACGGAAGTGTTCGATTCCAGAATTGGTGTAAGAGTATCAACTAGCTCGGATGTGGTATTACCCAGCAGTGAATCTGAAGTGATGAGGGCTACATTATTTTCAGGTGCGACAGTGGGTGTGAGGTTTTCGTGCGGTGTCGCCAGAGGTTGTTCAATTGGAGTGACAACGGGAGGAGGCAACTCAATTGTCTCATTTAAAACTGCTGTATCGGTAACAGGTGGGGAAGTGGGTAATATAGTGACTTGAGGTACTGTCGTAGGGTCGGCTGTTACTTCGATTATTGTGGGGATGGCTGTCGGTTTGATAGTCCCCTCTGGCATCAGCTGGGTTGTAGGAACAACGGTCGGTTCGATCGTTACTTCGACTGTTGTGGGAATTACAGTCGGTTCAGTGGTCACCACAATAGTCTCAACGGCTGTTGGCTCTGTTGTAGGGATCGCGGTTGGTTCAACCGTCACTTCTGATGTTGTGGGAATGACTGTCGGCTCGACAGTTAACTCTATAGTCGGCTCACTTATGGGGACCACCGTAGATTCAACCGCAACTTCTTCAATAGTAGGAACGGGTGTTGGCTCAGAAGTCTCCAGGGGAACGTCTGGCGCCGGTGTTTCATCAGGTGCGATGATCACGGGAGGTTCATTTGGATGTTCCATTGATCCCAGAGTTTCATCGATAATTGTTTCATTTTCTGCAAAAACTGGTACACATAATACGGATAATAACGTGAAAATGGCTAAAATGCAATAGATTTTACTGTTCAGATTCAAACTGGGAGCCCCCATAACATGATTATGATAAGGGGACACGGGAAGTCAGCTGATCAATAGACCGATCGTAAGCCACCCAGATAAATAACTGTTACTACAATTCAGTGGTATAGAAATAAAAGTTTCTTTATTAAATCATTATTTCGTAAAAATAGGTAATTTTTCAGATTTTGAAGATTTTAGTGAGATTGTTCTCATATTTTTATGATATCTTCGTTCTACCCCAATATTTCATGTAATTATCGTACACATGTTCTGGTAAAGGATGCTTATAGTGGCTCCAATCCACACCCGAAACCCCATGTGTCAGAATGTATGCACGATTTGATTGCTCCCACTGGATAATGTCTCCATATTGCTCAGCGAATTTGCGGAGATCTCCCATTGTGAAATGGTTATTGTTATGGGAAAGGGGAATTTTTTGCCTCTTCAACCACATCCACAAACTGTGGTATTCGAACATCAAATTATCGTCAGACTTTCCCTTACACAACTCTGTCAACAAATCAACCAGATTGGGGTGTATGGGGACATAATGTTCCATTCTTATTTTATCCTGGCAAGATTTTACTATTATTACGGGCTTATTTGACGCAAGCGCGCCATTAAATTGACCCACTGTTAGTCTGGATATTGTTGACATACTTCTTTGCCCGGTATATGCCCCAAACAAAACAAATGCTGTGTAGTGCAGGTACCGATATTCATTCAATAATTTTTCATCCCGCGACTTTCGAATATAAGCGAGAATATTGCTGAGGTCTTCTTTTATCACAATCCGTTGTGTAATCATTTTTCGTTCTTTAACAGAGCGAGTCAGTTCTAAACACATTCCAAAATTGCGATAATTAATATCCATCCTTATTTTAGCAAGGTAATTTAGAAAAGAGTTAGAAAATCCAAGAACTTTTTTATGAGCATCTAAAGAGGTCCATCTTCCCAATACGTAATTTCTAAACGAATTCAATGACTCCCAACAAATATTTCCCCCCGTTTTTTCCCAAAATTCTCGTCCAGCTCGGTCAATCCAGTATTGTGTTTTTATTGAACGCCCTTTTCTCCTTTGTTCTAGAAATTCATCCAATTCCCGTTTTGAATAATCTAAAAAAATATTGGATAAGTTTTTAGGCTCATATTGAATCCCATTCGAAGAATGGGGTTCATTGACATGGCGGAGGTCAGGAGTTCGAATCTCCTCGAGCCCATTATTATTCATATTTTTCCGAAAAAGGTGTATTTGTTT
>JBAXMF010000172.1:0-5351 GCA_037134435.1 Methanomicrobiales archaeon
TGGGAGAGGTGATCGATTCGCGCCCACAGGTGGCCGTTGCATTATGCAACCGGGTCAACACGGTATCGAGGCTGGCGATGGCCCACGCTGTGATGGAGTACCTTGGTGAATGCCCGGCTGATATCAGGTCATTCCAGAAATTGTTGAAAGACCTGGCAATTACAGCCCCGGGACCATTCGCTGCGCGGGTCAAAAAAATAGAAGGAGCAGAAATCACGGAACATGCACCATCACTTGAGCGACTGATGGGGGGGGCAATTTCAGGAACGGTATCCCTTGACCATCCATCCGTTGAATACATGGCGATATGCTCCATTGACCGCTGTTACATCGGGAAGGTCCTCTGTTCTATCGACAGGGGTTCATTTGAAGCAAGAAACCCTGGAAAACGGGCTTTTTTTCATCCAGGTGTGATGATGCCACGGGTGGCGCGGTCTATCGTGAACCTTTCCCTGGTAGCGTCGGGTGAACGGTTTCTTGACCCGTTCTGTGGTACAGGAGGAGTCCTTATCGAAGCCGGAATGGTTGGCGCGACCGCCATGGGTGGTGATATGGACAGGTTCATGGTACGGGGAACGCGAAGGAATATTCCCGGTGCGGGGTTATTCCTTGCAGATGCCGGCAACCTCCCAATAAAGGATGGTTCCGTTGACGCCGTGGCCACGGACCTTCCCTACGGCCAGTCTTCGTCAATCATGGCAACCAGCCTTGAATCGTTGTATACCCAGTCACTTGAAGAGATCAGGAGGGCCCTGAAACCCGGGAGGCGGGCGGTAATTGTAACGCACCGGGACATCCGGGCAATTGCATCACCAATTATGGACGTCTGCGAATTTCACGAACAACGGGTTCATAAAAGTCTCACACGACGCGTAATGGTACTCCAGTCGTAAACAAAACCGTATGATGTCCGCACCAGGCCCAACGAAAGAAAACGATGAAGTATTCATGTCAAAATCAGGATCGGATTTTACAATTGGTCCTGTTTTTTTCTGTCCCATCATCCCATAACGGCGCCCGGTAACGTTCTTTCACCCTTTTTATGGTGATCCTTCAGCACCTACCGGATAAAATGTCTCACCCTTTATCCTGGTACACCATCATGAAGTCAGGGTCTGCCCGCTTGTGATCATAACGGGGAGTTCAATGGGCGGCCTTGTTTTCACTCGGTACCGATTAACGACTCCATGAATATCACCAGGCCTGAATTGCCCTTCACAGGCGCCGTAATTTCCGGTCAACCTTTTCAAAAAAATTCTTTCTTGCATCGACAAACAACGCGGGCCCATCGGCTTTCCGGACGGTAATTGCACCACCCGTATCAAATTCAAAGGTATTCTGACCATCAATCACGAGTTTTGCAGGCTTGGCGCTTTCAAGCCGGACCTCAAGCGACCGGGAAGAGCTGATCACATGAGGGCGGGAGGAGAGGAGGTACGGCGCAAGAGGTACCAGCACCACACCCTCAATTCTCGGGTCGACTATCGGGCCCCCCGCGCTCATCGCATAGGCAGTCGAACCCGTCGGGGTACTGATAAGAAGCCCGTCAGCCCGGAACCTTTCAGCCGGTACACCATCAACGACCACTACAAACCGGAGCATCTTTGCAGGGCGGCTCGTGATGATGAGTGCTTCATTCAGGGCATTTCCCAGCACTTCTCCATTCCGCGTTAGTACCAGCCTCATCCTCTGTTCGATTGGGAAACCCGGTTCCAGTTCCCGGAGAAACTTTTCTGCTTCTACGGGTTCTATGTCGGCAAGGAACCCGACCTCCCCCCAGTTAATCCCAAGGACCGGTTTCTGGTGCACCATGCGCTGCACAGAATGGAGAATCGTCCCATCCCCACCTATTACAACAGCAAGAGACGCATCTGAGTCCTCTAATAAACACCCCCTGACACCGATGGCATCAGCGGTAGTCTGATCAAAACTGATATCATGGCCCCAGCCGGAAAGAAGGCGCCCCGTCTGTTCGGCATAAAGCAGTGCGTCCCGGTCATCAATCCTGGATATGAGAATGATTTTCATGCCCGCTACCTCAGGTACTCGATCACCTTATGATGCAGGACGGCATTTGTCGCGACCAGGCACCGGCCAATGGTCACCTCGTCCGGAAAATTAATCGCATTTCCATTCATATCAGATACCATTCCACCGGCTTCAGTACAGATAAGCATCCCTGCGGCGGCATCCGTCACCCGGAGCGTCCCCCGGAGGTCAATAAAACCATCAATGCGCCCCGCCCCGATATAGCTGAGTTCGAGGGCAGAAGCACCAAGGAGGCGCCACCTCCGGATCTTCTGTCCGAGCTGCATCACGCGTTTTGGGTCAAACTTGCGACCATAGATGCTCATTGCCGCCTCGTCAAGGTTCGCAGTCTGCGAGACCTGGAGAATTTTACCCGCCATATGAGCTCCCTTCCCGCGGATGGCGCTAAAAGTTTCTCCATTCGCAAGGTCGCGCACGTAGGCTTGATCAACGCGGCCCCCTTCTGCATATGCAATTGAAAGGGCATAGAAAGGGATGCCATTCACTGCGTTATAAGTCCCATCCACCGGATCGAGGAATATAGTGCCATTTTCTCCACCGAACTCACGTTTTCCAAGCTCCTCGCTGATCAATGTACGGCAGAGCGGATTTTCTGAAAGGTAACTCACCACGCAGTCCTCGGCGACCTGGTCAATCAGCTTTGTGGGTGTCCCATCAGCACCCATTCTGATCATCCTGTCACCTTTGACGGTACCAACCAGGTCATGGATTGCGTCCTCGATTGCTCCCGCCATCTGATCACATGATTTGAGGAATTCCATACCTGCACCAAACGAATTCTTACGCTGTATTTATGTAATGTCATAAAGATAAATTACTACTGCGTTTAAAGAGTTGGACTATGAAGGAACAGACCGAAATTGGAAAATTAAAGGAAGGCCGTTACATGGTCATCGAAGATGAACCATGCAGGATCGTTGGTATATCAATATCAAAGCCAGGGAAACATGGGGCTGCAAAGTCAAGAATAGAGGCCGTGGGAATTTTTGACGGTGTAAAACGTTCAGTTGTACAACCTGTTTCCGCCAGGACCTACGTGCCCATTGTTGAACGGAAGAGCGGGCAGGTCATTACCATCACGGGAAATGTTGTCCAGATGATGGATATGAAAGATTTCCAGACGATCGAGATCCCAACTGATCCAGATAAAATGGCGGGGATCGAGGTTGGAAAAGAGATCATGTATATCGAATCAATGGGAAAACGAAAACTCGATATTGAGTGACCGGGAGAGATCGCCGGTCGGTTAACGGCCATAAATTTATTTTCATTGGCAGAATGGAAAACCCGGTAATAACAACGAAAGATTTTTAATTATTTTTTGAACCACATGATTTTTAGGTGGTTGGTTTTGGCGTAGCAGACGCGTAAATGTTTTTTTACCACGGGCCTGGGTCATATGACCCAAATAGAAAAATTTTGATCACTACCTCCATTTTTCCCACCACCTGATTTTTCCAAATTCAAACCCATTTTTAAAAACGCTGATTTTAAAGCCCCGAAAAGAATAAATAGAATAGTGATCTATTGATCACTATGAGCTGGATTCGCCGAATAAAAAGAGGAAACCAGTACTATTTGTACGAAGTAACAAGCGTCTTGGAAAATGGGAAAGTCAAACAAAAACTCATCCAGTATCTGGGTGTTGAGGGAGATGAATATAAAATTCCAAAACCCAAGTCAAAACGAATTATTCCCGACAAAATTTATCCTGAACGCAGTTTAAGAGCAGGCGATGTCACACTGCTTTGGAAAATCGCTGAGGCTCTTGACATTATAACCACATTAGACCGTGTTGTTATGGGCGTTGAGTACGTTAAAGGCCCATCACCGGGAAAATACCTCACGATCTGGGCGATAAATCGGATTTTGGATCCTGAAAGTGCAACACAACTTGAACCATGGGTTCGAACAACGACATTACCTATCCTTGCAGGGATGGAACCATCCGATTTCACAAAAGACGCATTCCTGCGCACCTTGGATTCAATCTGTTCAGAATCGAAGCGAATTCAACACATCAAAACTCACATTCCAACTATCGAAGACCAACTCTACCAAAAATGGCGAACTATCCACCCTCTCCCCATTCAAACTACTGAAACAATTGCATTTGACCTCACAGCAATTCCCACTTTTGGAAAAACGTGTACATTAGCCGAACCCGGACATAAAAGTCGCGAAACCCATCAACTTCAGATCAATCTGTCTGTCGTAACCTCAAAATTTGACTCATATCCAATCGCTCATTTTGTCCACCCCGGTAGTTTTCATTCTATCACGACAATCCCCCATTTGTTAATCCGCCTCAAGGAACTTGAACTCGCCCCAGGTACCATCGTTTGGGATAGGGGTTACACTTCACAAGACCAGGTTCATCTGGTTGAGGAAGACCATTGGAAGATCATATGTGGTGTTCCACAGAGAAAGAACGAAATCAAAAAAATTATATCAGAAATTGATCCGCCGTTTGAACCAGATTTTTTAGTCCCATCTAAATGCATGAATATCTGCTCTGTTAAGGTGGATAGATCAATTTTTAATACGAAAGGTTCCGTGGTTGTTTACAAAAATATCGACCATCAAAAAAATGACATTCGACATAGAGTTGTTGAACTGGCAGAACTCCAAAAGGGATTAGTGGAGATGCAGAAATCCTGTTCAGCGAAGAAACCTGAAGACATCAAAAAAGATGTAGATTCGTTGCTAACTGGCAATCAGAAATTTTTCAAAGTGGTCATAAGTTATGAGGGCAATTTGCCGCAATTGACATGGGAACTGGATAGAGATGAACTTGCAAATGCCGAACAAAGGGATGGAAAATATTTGCTCTATGCGTCTGACCCAGAGTTGACAGCTACTGAAATTGTGCAAGCGTATTTTGAAAGAGCATTTATTGAGAATGTATTCTGTGATTTGAAATCTTTTGAAGAGATTGCCCCGATTAGGCACCGACTTGAAACGAGAGTTCTGGGCATTATGTTTGTATGCACACTGGCGTTAAGGTTGAAAGTTGCATTAAGGACTATGATGACCCGCGTGAAATCAGAAAAAAAATATAGCTCGGAGACACTTTTGAAAAAATTGCAACGAGTTGAACAGGTTGACTTTCATATCGGGGATGATGTGGATGTACGGTTTGTCAATCTTCAGCAAAAGACAAATGAAGTTTTGGATGATATTGGAATGTCACAGATATTTCAGCGTAAGACTTGTACGACATAGTGATCAACATTGCGCTATTTGGGACTCAAGCATTGTACCAGAACACCCACAGAACAAAGGGGTCAGATAGGGGCCTA
>JBAXMF010000173.1:0-5342 GCA_037134435.1 Methanomicrobiales archaeon
GCAGGTAGTGATCAAAGAAATAGAAACGATACGAGAACACCTCCCTGATTATCCAGAAGTGCTCATACAGACTGACTTCTCCGGGTGCCTGGTATTTTTGCAAAATGTTTTCAACACGGGACAACGCCAGACAGGTGTCGAGTACCGCGTGCAACACACCGCTAGTTCCTGGCGGAGGCATATCATAATTGCGGTTCCTTTACGAAACCAAGCCGGCATGATTATTGGTGGGGAAGGGGGCATGGTTTGAGATGACGGTGCCGAATGGGAAATGGCGTATAACCGTGAATGGTGCATGATGGCCACGCCACTTCGTGTCCTCTATGTCGATGACGAACCGGATCTTCTTGACATCGGCAGGTTATTCCTTGAGGAAGATGGGGATTTCACCGTAACGACAGCGCTTAACGCACCTGAAGCGGTCCGGTTGCTGGAACAGGAAAAGTTCGATGCCATTATTTCCGATTACCAGATGCCGGAAATGGACGGTATCCAGTTTCTTCTTGCAGTGCGTGCACGCTTCGGGTTGATACCGTTCATCCTGTTCAACGGGAAGGGCAGGGAAGAGGTGGTCATCCAGGCGATCAATAGCGGAGCGGACTTCTATCTCCAGAAAGGTGGCGATCCCGGTGCATAGTTTGCCGAACTGGTCCACAAGGTCAGACAGGCAGCATCACGGAAACAGGCAGAGGATGCGCTCCGAAAAAGTGAAGATAAATACCGTCACGTAATCTAATAGTCCAATGAGGCAGTTGTCATTGCATAGGGCGTGATGGTGAAACTGGTCGATCACCGGGCTGTTGAATTCACCGGTTATCCTGAATCGGAACTCCGATCGATGCAGTTTCCTGTACTTATCCACCCTGATGACCGTGCCATGGTGGTAGAACGGTACCAAAAGCGGATGAAGGGCGAGGATACCCCCTCCCGCTATATCTTCCGGCTGATTCGCCCGGATGGAAGCATACGGGTGGTTGAGATCAGTGTCTCCTCGATAAACTGGGACGAGCGGCCAGCCACGTTGAATTTCTTAACCGATATCACCGAACGCATGAGAGCGGAAGATGCACGGCGGGAGGAAAAAGAAAAATACCACCTCCTGATTGAGAACAGCCACTATATTATTTATACTCTCGACCTGGAGGGGAGATTAACATTTGTCTCCCCCAGCTGGACTAAGCTTCTTGGGTACCCGGTAGACCAGACAATTGGAAAGCCATTCCAGCATTTCATCCATCCGGATGATATTGGTAGGTGCCTGGAATTTATGCAGGGCGTGATCACTACGGGACTGAGTAAAACCCGTGTTGAGTACCGGGTGAAACATACCGACGGCTCCTGGCGGTGGCATAACACAAATGCGGTTGCTATCAGGGATAAATCCGGCACGATCGTTGGTGGGGAGGGTATTGCCAGCGACATCACTGAGCGGAAACGGGCAGAAGATGCACTGGCAGAGAGTGAACTGAGGTTTCGTGATCTATTCGAGAGTTCCCGTGATGCAATCATGACCCTTGAACCACCTTCCTGGAAATTCAACTCTCTGAACCGGGCTGCACTTGCATTGTTCGGGGTGAAGAGTGAAGCTGAGCTTGTATCACTTGGACCATGGGATCTGGCGCCGGAAAGGCAGCCGGATGGAAGTTCGTCTTCCAGTAAAGCAAAGGAAATGATAGAAACCGCAGTGTGCAATGGGTCATCATTTTTTGAATGGGTTCATAAGCGTCTAGATGGAACGGAGTTTGTAACGACGGTCCTCCTCACCCGGATGGAACACGATGGCAAGCTATTTGTCCAGGCGACCGTCAGGGATATTACCGACAATAAGCGGTCTGAGGACGCGTTGCGGGAGAGTGAGGCAAAATTCCGGGAAATTTTCAACTCCGCAAATGATGCGATTCACCTTCATGAAGTAGATGAACGAGGTCTTCCCGGGAAGTTTATCGATGTGAATAGGGTCGCCTGCCAGATGCTTCAGTATAGCAGGGAGGAGTTGCTCAAAAAAAGTCCGCTCGACCTGACGACCTCGTATCACAGCCGTCCTGTTGCCCATATCGGAGAGGAGATAAAATCAACGGGCTTTACAATTTTCGAGACCGAATTCCGCAGAAAAGACGAAACCATTGTCCCGGTCGAGGTAAGTACCCACTACATTGTTATTCAGGGCAAGGGGCTGATGCTATCAATTATACGCGATCTCACCCGGCGCAAACGGGATGAAGCCGCATTCCGGAAGCTTAGTGCCGAGCATAAGGCGATTATCGACAATGCACCGGCAATGATCTGGTATAAAGATACAAAAAATAACTTCATCAGGGTCAACCCGGCTGGTGCACAGGTATTCGGAATGACAACTGAGGAGATTGAAGGGAAAAATACCTGCGATCTCTTCCCTGACGTTGCAGAAAAATATTACCTGGATGATCTCGAGGTGATCCATTCCGGTACACAAAAGCTGGGCATCATCGAACAAATGACGACTACGAGCGGAGAGCCTCTCTGGGTGCAGACCTCTAAAATACCTCTTAAGGATGAGCAAGGGACTATTAGTGGGATTCTCACGCTCTCTGTGGATATCACGGTGAGGAAACATGCGGAGAATGCACTTGGCCTTGCAAACAAGAAACTAAACCTTCTCTCGGGTATTACCCGGCATGACATTCTTAACCAGCTCACGGTATTGATAGGGCAACTGGAATTATTGCACAGAAAACAGCCGGACCCTTCATTTGATAACTATTTTGAGAAGATAACCGGTGCTGCCGAGAGGATCCAGGTGATGATCCAATTTACAAAAGCCTATGAGAGTGTCGGGGTTAACCTACCCGTCTGGCAGAACGTCCGGAAGCTGGTTGATTTAGCGGTTAAAGACATTACTCTTGGCACGACCAGGCTTGTGAATGATATCCCTGTCAACGGCGGGTTTAATTTCCTCACTCTCGGCGGAATAATTTCCCCAGTGCGGCACTCAGGTTCAGGTATCTGAAGTGTGGCTGATGATCGAAGAGGAGGAATACCTGATGATAAAAGAACTCGCACAAGAACAGGAGATCACGACTGGAAAGGTCAATATCAGTTCCCTTTCCAAACAGACAGGATATGACCGAAAGACCATCCGGAAATATCTTACCCAGTGCAAATCACTGGATGAGCTACATCGAAAGCAGAGAGAAAGCAAATTAGACCCATTCAAGGCACACCTTCACGAGCGCCTCGGACAATTTCCCCGGCTCAGTGCAGTCCGGCTTCTTGAAGAGATACAAAATCAGGGATATACCGGCAAAGAAACTATACTCAAGGACTATCTCCGCGCAGTTCGTCCCAACCCTGTAACCCTCGCAGAAATCCGGTTTGAGACCAAACCTGGTGTCCAGGCGCAGGTTGACTGGTCAGACTGCGTTTATGTAATTCCAGATGGAAATCGGAGGAAGACACATTGCTTTTCAATGATCCTTGGATATTCCCGGATGAGATATGTTGAGTTCTGCACCACGACTGATCTGAACACATTCCTCAAATGTCATCAAAATGCGTTTGACTATTTTGGTGGAGTCACGCAGGAGGTCCTGTACGACAACATCAAAGTCGTAGTTATAAAACGAAAATACCCCTCTACAGCATCAGAATTTAATTCTGTATTTGTTGATTTCAGGGATCATTATGGCTTCACCGCGTACCTCTGCAGACCATATCGAGCGAAAACCAAGGGGAAAATTGAGCGTGCAATCGGATTTGTCAAAGACAACTTCCTGTATGGCCGAATATTTTCTTCTATAGACGACCTGAATTACCAGGCCAGACAATGGATGGAGAAAGTCAACCATCAGGTACATGGAACCACATTTGAAATCCCGGCAGACAGACTCCTGAAGGAAAAACTTCGGAGTATCGTGTCTATTCCCCCATACCTCATCAAACGGCGTGAAGAACGGTTGATCTCCAAAGACTGCTATGTTTCACTCAATGGGAATCGGTACTCTGTTCCGTGGCAGTTTGCCCGAAGAAATGCTGTCGTTGAGGTAATTGGTAACTGGGTGCATATCGCAGTTGATGGCTCGGTGGTATGTGTGCACCCACTTCTGGAAGGAAAGCATGACACATCCCGGGAAAAAGAGCATTTTGAAGGGCTATTGAAAGCTGCAAGGGATGAAACCTGTGGCAAGATGCCTCCAATAATTATGAAGGTCATAACGGTGTCTAAAAACACCGTTGAAAAACGCTCTTTGTCAGAATACGATCAATTGTGCGGAGGTGTTCAGGATGTCCACACTTCTTCTTGATCAGGTTCATCATCATCTGGCAATGCTGAAACTGGAAACGATGGATGCGATCCTGGAACAAACCATGGAACGGGCGAGGTCTGACCACCTCAGCACTCTGGAAACGATCGGGTTCCTGGCTGAGAAAGAGTGGAAAACCAGGGTATCTTCGACAATATCAACCCGCATGAAGTGCGCTGGATTCCCAGTGAAAAAAAGGTTGGATGATTTTAATTTCCAATTCCAGCCTACTATCGATCCGACCGTCATCCGGGATCTGATGACGCTCCGGTTCCTGCAGCAATCGGAGAATATCGTGTTTCTGGGTCCACCGGGCGTGGGGAAAACACATCTCGCCATTGGGCTAGGCGTTATTGCGATTGAAGCAGGATTTCAGGTCCTGTTCATCAATGCGTCAGTCCTGATAGAACGGTTGAAGGAGGCTTACCGGCAGGATCAGCTTGACCGCTATCTGAAGAAACTGGTCAAGCCGAAGTTGCTGATAATCGATGAAATCGGCTACTTGCCCTTTGATTCTGCTGCTGCATATTGTTTCTTTCAACTAATATCGCGACGGTACGAGCGGGTATCAACTATCTTTACTTCAAACAAATCGTTTGGTGAATGGGGTGAAATTTTCAAGGACCAGGTGATTGCCGCTGCAATTCTGGACCGGATTCTCCACCATTGTACTACGATGAATATCCGGGGTGAAAGTTATCGGATGAAAGACCGATTGAAGCACGATACGTTAAGCATTCAACAAATCTGACCACTGATAGTGGAGTTGAAAATTTGATCCAAAGATTTATTAGGGGTGGGGAAAAAGTACCGACGGAAGTGGGGATTTTTACACCGCCGTTGACAATCCCTTCCGATATGAATATATTCGCTGAACCGCTTATTGTCAAGGTATTTTTCAACCTGATGGACAATGCAACCAGGTATGGAGGGAAAATTACGACCCTCCGGTTTTTTGTTGAGGAACGCCGGGATAATCTGGTCCTCTTCTGCGAGGATGATGGTGAGGGTGTGATGGTCGATGAAAAGGAAATGATTTTTACGAGGGGATTTGGGAAAAAT
>JBAXMF010000174.1:0-5312 GCA_037134435.1 Methanomicrobiales archaeon
TCGCTCCTGACACCGTACGGGTTGCGTACTCTTTCACCCCATGATCCCCGGTACATCGGGCATTTCAACGGGGATGGCAGTTACCATAACGGCTGTGTCTGGCCATGGCTGACAGGGTGGTTTACCGAAGCCCTTATCAGGAACGGGATGCACCGTTCGAAGATTGCCCCCATGCTTGCACCGGTGCTTTCACATATCCGGGAGGCGGGAGCAGGGTATATTTCTGAAATATTTGATGGTGATTTCCCCTACTCCCCGGGCGGATGTATAGCGCAGGCATGGAGTGTCGCTGAGATCTCGCGGGCATGCAGGATGGTTTTTCTGCCCCGGGAAACGAAGGATGGGTGAATGAAGGTGCACACTCCGAGCTTAAAGGACACGATTGCCGCATCCCCCTATATCTTTACCCTCGGCGTTGCAGGGGACAGCGGTTCGGGGAAAAGTACCTTCACGCAGGGGGTACGGAGTATTTTTGGCAGTGACCTCGTCTCCACCATCACGCTCGATGATTATCACCGGTATGACCGGGAAGGACGAACAAAACGGGGGATTACGGCCCTGGACCCGGATGCAAACCGTATTGACCAGCTCGAACAGGACCTTACCCTGCTGAAAAAGGGCGTGCCGGTAGAAAAACCGGTATATAACCATGAGACGGGAACATTTGACCCGGCCATTACCTTCTCCCCGAAAAAGATCCTGATCCTGGAAGGCCTGCACACGTTTTTTACACCCGGACTCCGTAACAACCTTGACTTTATGCTGTTTGTTGACCCTGAACCGGAAGTCAAGTATGACTGGAAGGTAAAACGGGACATCGACAAACGCGGGTACTCAGCTGATGAGGTGAAGAGGCAGATCGAGGAGCGGAAACCGGACTATGAACGCTATATTGCCCCCCAGAAAGAGTATGCAGATGCGGTAATCGGGATTGGGTATTCAGAATACGGCCGTGAACTCGGTGAGGAGCGCAACGTCTACCGGGTGACCCTTTCCCAGAACAGGATGAAGCATAGCATTAAGGACATCGACCTTTCACTTGACCTGTATTCCATCCTGTCACTGTCTGAACGGGATTTTTCACTTAAATTTGCGACGGGGGTCCAGTACGGGCACCGGATGGGAGAACTTAGCATTGACGGTGAACTGAGCGAACATGTCGTTACAAAACTTGAACGCAGTATTGAACACCAGACGAAAGTGCACCCGATCTCCATGTTCCGGGACCGTGAATATGTGACCGCGGGAGATTTGATCCAGTTGATCATCAGCTGGCGGATCATTCATCGCCGGATTTTTCTGGAGATCAGCAGGGAGGGCAACCCTGCACATCCGGGGGCGGGGGGAATGTCATGACCTGTTTTGAGAAAATTAAAGGGGGCCATTTCTATGAAAATTCGACCGATCAACGGTCATATCCGTGTCCCAGGCCGGGGCCAGGTGCGACAATGATCATATACAACGGTAGGGAACCATTGAACCTGAAGGTGAGGTAATGATGAAGACGATTGGGGTTCTTACGGGCGGTGGGGACTGCCCGGGGCTGAATGCGGTGATCCGGGCGGTTGTCCGGTCCGGGATAAAATATGACTTTGAAACGCTCGGCATCCGCAATGGCTGGCGGGGACTGATTGATGGGGATGTAGAACCGCTGACGGATTTTTCTGTTTCCGGGATCCTTCCACGGGGAGGGACTATTCTTGGAACATCCCGTACCAATCCCCTGGAAAAAACATCAGATTTTCAGAAGATTCAGAATAATATGAAAAAGTACGGGATCTATGCCCTCGTCGTGATCGGCGGTGACGGCACCCTGTCTGCGGCCCGGGACGTCTCAAAACAGGGGATACCGCTGGTCGGCGTGCCGAAAACCATCGATAATGATATTTCGGGAACCGATATGACGTTCGGGTTTGATACGGCAGTCTCAACGGTAACCGAAGCAATCGACCGCCTTCACACGACTGCTGAATCGCACCACCGTATCATCGTGGTTGAGGTGATGGGACGGAACGTGGGCTGGATTGCGCTGACTGCGGGACTTGCAGGGGGTGCTGATGAAATCCTGGTCCCGGAAGTGCGCTTCACCATGGAGTCTGTCTGTGAAAATCTCCAGGCACGGTACGATTCAGGGAAAAAATTCTCCATTGTTGTGATCGCGGAAGGGGCCCGGCGGGAGGATATCGGGCTGCCGCCAGTACCGGAAGATATCCGGGACGAATGCGGCAATGAAAAATTTGTGGGCGTAGGGCTCCTCCTTGGAAAAGAGCTGGAACGGAGGCTCGGCATCGAGACCCGGGTCACTATCCTCGGGCACATCCAGCGTGGGGGCTCCCCAACGGCATTTGACCGTGTCCTTGCGACCCGGCTGGGTGTCGGGGCTGTCCAACTTATCCGGGATGGGAAATTTGGCCAGATGGTCGCCCTGCAGGGAAACCGTATCACTGCAATCCCGCTTGAAGATGCGGTGTCCCGGTTGAAAACCGTTGACCTTGAATTCTATGAACTCGCAAAGACTGTAATTGGTGGAAGGATATGAGCGCCCTGGTGAATATGACGAGGTCGGTTCGATACAGTCCTGGTCTGGTGCCAGACTGGAACGGGCCGCTCCCGGAACCTGACATACGACTGGCGGATGAATTACGGCCCGTCCTTGCCGACCCTGATTGCCAGTGTGATGGTGAGATGTACTACATGTACCGGGATGTTGCCGGTTCTGATTCCGACCGCATCTGGCTCCGTGAACAGGGGATCCGGTATGATATTACCGTTATACCACCCCGGGACCTCTGCGGGGAATATATCAAGACCGCAGGACATTACCACCCGGAAAATCCGGAAGGTGCCGGGTATCCTGAAATCTATGAAGTATTGAAAGGGAATGCCCACTACCTTCTGCAGGCGCACAACCTCTCGCAGGTCATTGTTGTTGATGCGTATGCCGGCGACCTCGTCATGGTCCCGCCGGGCTTTGGGCACGTGACGATCAACCCGACGAAGGATACCGTCCTGCAGATGGCAAACCTCGTCTCTTCACGGTTCCAGAGTGATTACCGCGAATATCAAAAACTGCGTGGGGCTGCGTATTACGAGATGACAACCGGCGATTTTTTGAAAAATCCATCATACCCGGATCTCCCATCCTTACGGAGGGTGAAAGCTAGTAAATACAGGGACATATCCGGTGAACTCGGTGTGCCGTTGTATTCAATGGTCGAAAAGCGCCGGGATGTCCTTTCCATCCTGAACCACCCGGAGAGGTGCAGGTCATTTTTTCCCGTGAAGTCTCTTGACCGCTGACCATTCGCATCAGATGTTGTGAAAAAAATCTTTTTTTGTAGTTCCCATATCGTGCCTCTCCCTAAATCAGTGTCCTTCATTCCAGAGCAGGACACTAATTCAATGCAGGCCTGCCAGGGGGTAAATCCCGCCCTATTCCGGCATCTTTATTCCAATAATAAGCCCGGTATTTCCCGTGCATCACCCTTCTATAACCCCCTTTCTGCAAGTGCCCTTATTTTTTGTTGGTACGGCCGTAATTCTCGTCAGTTTCGGGTAATAACCTGGTATTGGCCGTATTTCTAAACAACCCCGATATGCCCTTTTTTTATCATGATCCGGGCCCGTAATGGACTTTTTTTACTGTAACCTGTCGTTACCAGGCATGGGGTATAATCAGGAAACGGGTGCGTCAGCCTGCCCGGAATTGGAGACTCCGCACTATTTTTATAAATTAAAAAACACCGGTACATGCGAGATCCCTCGTTTGGAAATTTCCGGGTTTCGGATTGTAAATGCGCCCCTCTTCTACGTTAAGGATGCGGGAGTCACCAGAGAAATTTTCCGTGGTTGTTGAAAAATTCCGGGGGGTGGTCCTGTCTGCACCATGCGGGTGCTGTACCACCTGGTCGGCATAAAAAAATCTTGTACTGGCCGAGTAACCCGTTGCACGTAAAGAAGGGTTATTATAGTGAAGTGGTCGCATCTTCAGATATATGGGACCTGTTGTCTGCAATTGTGGCCCTTTCGTATCTCATTGACAGGTTGACCTTTGGTGTTGTGCAATGACGAAAAAAACCGTGGAAAATATTGATGTTACGGGAAAAAGAGTACTATTGCGTGTTGATTTTAATGTACCGATGACCGGGGAAGGGGTTATTTCAGACGATTCCCGTATCCGTGCCACCCTCCCTACGTTCCGTTACCTGATCGACCATCATGCCCGGATCATTGCCTGTTCCCACCTGGGAAGACCAAAAGGCCGGGTGATAGAATCGTTGAGGATGACACCGGTGGCAACCCGGTTGTCAGAACTTCTAAAGAGACCGGTCCGGTGCCTGACCGATTGTGTTGGTCCCGGGGTGGAGGTGGCGGTATCGGAAATGCAGGAAGGTGAGGTGGTGCTCCTGGAAAATCTGCGGTTCCATGCGGAGGAAGAAGCCAATGACCCCGGTTTTTCCCTGGCACTTTCCCGCCTGGGTGACATCTTTGTCAACGATGCCTTCGGGGCAAGTCACCGTTCCCACGCATCAGTTACCGGCGTGGTTTCCCATCTTCCGGCGGTATCTGGCCTGCTTATGGAAAAGGAGCTGGATATGCTCGGAGGGCTGCTTGCTACACCTGGGCGCCCGTTTACCGCGGTGATTGGGGGGGCGAAGGTGAGCGGGAAGCTAATGATGCTTGAAAACATCCTTCCAAAGGTGGATATGTTGATCATTGGTGGTGGCATGGCGGCGACTTTTTTTAAAAGCCGGGGATATTCTGTCGGGACCTCGATTGTAGAGGCCGATAAACTACGGTACGTGGAAGAACTTTCCGGGAAGGCAACGTCTCTCGGTGTCAGCCTGTTGCTTCCGTCCGACGTGGTTATCACGAACAATATTGATGGCAGGCACGAAATTCAGACGGTCCCGGGAACCCGGATACCGGACGGATGGGCCATTGCCGATATTGGTCCGGGTGCTACCGATGAATTTTCACAGGCATTGAAACGGTGCAGGACTGTGTTCTGGAACGGCCCGATGGGAGTATTCGAAGTACCGCAATTCTCACAGGGGACCCGTACTCTTGCCACGGTCATCGCCGGCCTTGATGCCGTCACGGTTATCGGAGGTGGTTCCACTGCCGAGGTGGTGACAGAACTGGGACTTGCCGGAAAAATGTCCCATGTATCCACGGGTGGCGGTGCATCGCTCCAGTTCCTGTCAGGAATTGAACTTCCCGGGGTAGCCGTATTGCCTGATACATAACTGGCGGGACTGCTATCGGTAGAACGGCCACGCCGAAAAATCAGGGCAGACATCCGGCAAAGA
>JBAXMF010000175.1:0-5303 GCA_037134435.1 Methanomicrobiales archaeon
GGTTCTTTGTGAGATGGTCCCGCCATTCCTCGATTTCGGCGAGAAAAGTATCATCGACGCTTGCTGTGCCTTTTTTACCTGTCGTCTCCCCCGCATATGCATCAAATGAACCCGTCAATATTGCAGATTTGGGGAAAATAGATGAGAGATAATCCCATTCTTTTATGATATCCTTGTTAGGTAAAATATTTTATCTTGCCCGATGTTGCGGGGTCATTGTTTTCGGGTTTAATGCGGCAATCATGGAGGGCCCATTCTTTAAAATTGGTGAGGATATTGAGTGAGAGTTTCGCATTCCATGCATAACTGCGGATCTGGAGCGCAGACCTTGCATCGTCGGAAATCCGGGAGGACTGTTTTTGGTTTCGATAATGTATTTCATGACACCACCAAGACGGAAAGCATAATCGATAAATCTTGTATTGGTGTCATGTCCACGGAATTTAATCGTCTGTTCGTGGATGACATCTTTGTTAGGCGTCGGAAAATCCCTGGTTGTTATCGACATCCCACCCAAGGGCACGGAATAGCGGATTAACGAACTCACGCTGGTGTTGTGTTTCGTTATACTCTCCTTTAAGATACATCTGCCTGAAATGCTTCGTATCGTTGAATTAATTTAAGGACTCCCTCGGGAACTCCGGGCTCCTCACTCAAAAAAAAATCTCCTGTTTTTACATTACTTTGCGGGAGAACAAGGGTTCTGATTTTTTTGCGATAGGTGGTGCCAGGTGCAATAACCCGGGGTCTGTCGAAGGCATTGGTGCACATTGTAATTACCGGGCCCCCAATCCAGCAAAAAGATCAGAAAAACGATGCAGGGGCCTTAAAAATCATGGAAACCCCGGTGAGTAATGTAATCCATAAGGGGGTGTGTGGTAAGGGCCGGTATTGAGCGGATAATGGCCTCGCATAATCGCTTATTTCTCATGCATTTTTGGGCAGTTCCAAATGCCATTGTCATGGCATCCTCTCCGGTTGAATGGTCTGACAAGGTCATGCCTCTGGTAGGAATTATCGGTTGTGGAAAACCATTACCCGCATCAGTGAATTCAAATTTCAAAGTTTTCCTCCGCAACAGTTTCGTTGGAAACATAATGGCGCAGAATAGGTATTCTGCGCAAAACTTTTATATGTGTCCTGAATAAAGAATAGACCATGCAGGGTGGTTATTTTTCCGAGTGGCTCAATCGCTATGGTTCCTACCTCAGAATGCGGAATTATTCACCCCGGACTATCACGAGTTATGAGCAGGTGGTAAAACAATTTGCCTATTACCTGTGGCTCCGGAGAAACAGCAATCCCGAAAAGCTTGAGGACCTCTGGAAGGATTATGCGAATGCCCGTCTCGATACGGATGTCGAGGTGGAGCCCGTGGTGTTAAGCGACTTCCTGACCTTCATGAACTCGGTGAGGAAATACAAACCCAAAACACTCCACCGGATGATCTCGACGCTTACCTCTTTTTACCGGTTCCTCTATACCCAGGGGGCACTCGCATCCAATCCATTGTTTGGGATTGAACGACCGAGGATCAAGGAACAGGAGATCAGGTACCTGAAACACAGCCAGGTGATCCGGCTGATTGCCTCGATTCCGGAAGCAAGGGAGCAGTTGATCGTCCGGACTATCTACGCCACGGGAGTCAGGATATCCGAGCTCTGTAACATGAATATTGAGGATATCGATTTCGAGGAGCAGACAATTCGGATAAAGGGGAAAGGCGGTAAGATCCGGACAGTCTTTGTCGACCCCGAGACGCTCCGGGAGATGGAGCCATTCATCGGAAACCGGATCGAGGGGCCACTGTTTGTCGGGCAGCAGGGGCATCATATCTCTCCGCGAACTGTCCAGCACCTGTTTGAAAAATATGCCCCCACGGGTATTACCCCCCACAAAATAAGGCATAGTTACGCGAGTGAACTCTACCGCAGGTCAAAGAATCTCCGTGTAGTCCAGGAGAACCTCGGTCACTCGTCGATTAAGACCACCGAGATCTACCTCCACACGGACATCGACGAGCGGAAACGCGTCTACCAGCAATACTTCCCTTTGTCGGATGAGCCAGGTAAGACTGAGCATGACCAGGACCCGGGGAAGAACGGTCCTCGGACGGAACGGGACTACCCGCAAGCGTAAATTCGTCTGACTTTTCCACGGGGAATTGCTACTGTGGTTCGGTGTCCTGTGTGAGATGCGTAATGCGTTGTTCCCCTGTTTTTTCCCGTGCGAAAACTCAATGCAGGCCCTTAAAAATTATCCCGCAATAATCAATTGAGTGATTTGACATTAATTTCCATGGATATCGGAATACATTCCGGTGCAGATCCTATTTAGAAGAATATAATGCCTGTGATTTTCAGTCTCTCCTTTTCCCGGGGTTGTGGTCACCAGGAGTATGATTCATTCCATGGGTGCTAGAGGGATCGGTTTATTTAGGGATTTTGGAAATGTACAGTCCCGAAAGCATTTCCGATATCAAATGTTGAAATGGAAACAATCGCAAACGATTAAGGTGAATGCTGGAGATATATCCGTTGAATGGCTCCATGCGGCTGGTGGAATACGATCGAAACCGGGAGGTCTCCCTGTTTCCGTTGGAACGATCCGTGAAGAGAGTGAGAAATTTCGAACCTATATTCCATACTCCTGTAGCGCCGGGTATGCCGTTACACTTTCGACGATAGACTGGATGAGCGTTGATCTCAACCGTTTGTCCAACGAAATACAGGTTTGCTTCATCGAGTGATGCAACCCGCGGTTTTGTTCACCAGACGGTATCCGTTTGAATATGTTCAACTGGATTCCTTCATCCGTACCCTTTTCGTGGCGGGAATAAAAGCTGCAGGCGTGAGGCCAGAATCCATCCTGGAGTACAAAGGGCAAGAAAATGGGGATTCTATTCTTTTTTTGTGGGACAATTATGTGCCCGGATATTGTTAAAATAGAAAATGGCTTTTAGTGCTTCCCCCAATCATCCGGGAGAATTAAATGTGTGCTGCAATGTTCTCAAAATCTGATTCCATGAGATAGAGGCCGGCGAATCCGGAGGAGGTTGTTGTTCAGGACCAAGGTGGTTAACTTGGTATTTCACCTGGCGTTTATTGATGTGGAATTCTGTTCCTCACCGGAGTCAAATTCTGTATGGAAGCCCAGGGTTTTTGGATCCTTTGAGTCCTGCAGAATGAAGGCTTCGCGGGTACCTGCATGTTTTCTCCTTTCCCTATTTACCTGATTTCCCTGGGGTTCACTGTGCCAACAACTGAATGGTCCGACCGCCCTTCGTATGGCCGACCCTGCGTTTCTCGCCGTTCTAATCGTTGCTTTTGATGGAGTATCGGGTTATTTTCTACAATACTGTGGATCTATTCCTTTATTTCTCGTTTGACTACTCTTACATTGTTGCCGGATTTTCTGGCTCATGGAGGCAAGTCTCGTCTTCAATGCGTTTTTTATACTGTCTAACCAGGTTGATATATTTTCTGAATGGTAGTACGAGATACATTTTGTTCCTGGGTAACTTGTTTTGCATGATTTATGTAAAGTTTATACAACTCAAACGATTCTTTTTATATCACTCCTTCGTTTCACCGTCTCCGCCCTTCACAATTCTTTTATGAATTCGAAAGGGTCTTTCCTGAAAAAAAGGGGGGGATGTTAATTTTCAATTGAGCGAAAATATATCTTTTGGAAGTTCGTTCCCTTTGGACCGTACTATTTTTATCCCGTCTGCTGAAAATCCGGTTATGGAGGACTCCCTGAAACAAGGCAATTTAAGAGGGCAATAAACGAAAAATCCTGGCAGATCTTTAATCAGCTAAGTAAAGAGCATTATGATCCCGACATTACGCATGTATTGCCCTGATACAATGCTTAAATAGATTTTCCCATTTATCTGGGTAGATTTTGTTTCACAAGGGGCCGTCCCTGAGTATGATTTCTTATGGTGTTCTTTCCTCTAACTGAAAAAGGAAATCCTGAAGTCCACCTGAAGATGTCAGGACCTCTCAATGGAATGTCACCATTGCATCCGATAGGAATGTTCTGCTGACATGGCATTAATAATTCATTAACACCAGAAAAACCTGCACTATTTCGTAAATATATCCAATACGGGTTGTAATTCTTTTGGCTACTATCTCGATAAACCATATGTTGCTATACAGTATAAGTATGATCGTTTAAGACCCGGATCGAGCTTTTTACCCGCCAATCCGGTATTCCCCGGCGTTTATGATCCTTCGTTCTGGTACCCTCATGATCAGGATAAAAAAATGGGTTTCATCGCAGTAGTTACCGATTAAAATCAGATTTAATCACATTAATTTTAAAATAAGCCGATAATATTTGCATATTTCATGAAAGGGTGGCCCTGGATAGGATGTTAAAATTCTCCACTCTTAACTTTGACAAACTTCTAATGAGCCACCGGGACATCATTCTCCGGAATTTTGAGGTTCGTTTTTTCCGGCTATCATCCTGCATTACAAAAACCAAAAGGCACTATGGAAGTCTCAAAATACGTTTTGCTCTCATCCGGACAGCCGGAATATATTTCCTACGGGACCTTTTCCAATTTTTTGGGAAACTGCGGAAGAAATATGTACCTTTGCAGAAAACACACCTGATACGATGATCCTTAAACATGCATCTGACGTCCCGGCTGTACCAATGATCAAACCGGGTTTTTCCGGCATGCAAGCCCGTTTCCTTCTCGCGGCCGACGATGGATGCCCGCGTTATGCCATGCGGCTAATGGAATTTGCTCCTGGTGGTCACTGTTCATTCCACAATCACAAGGAGGAACACGAAATATATTTTCTTGAAGGGGAAGGCATTCTCAAGACCGGTACAGAGGGTGAGTGTGAGATCCACGCTGGCGATGCCGTTCTGCTTATGCCGTGCGAACTTCACCAGATCCGGAATACCGGCACCTGCATGCTGAAGATGATCTGCATGGTCCCGCTGTTTCCTGGAAAGACCGGTAAAGAAACCACCCCGTGCGTGTGAGACCCCAAAAAAATAAGTTTCAACCTGATTAATGAAGGGGCCCGGGTCTACTTCCCCGGGTAGTGCAGGAACCGGGTACCCGGTATCGTATCAGATGCAGAATAGATGTGGCTCCTTCATGAGATTTGTGTAATCGATGTGCCAGGACAGACCGGGCATGTTCACTGTGCTTACTGCAAGGCCAAAATCTTCCAGATCATGGTTGTCGGCACCAATGGCAGGGTGATCTGAAATATTCGGTATTGTCCTATATAAGCATACTTTATTAGTGTAATAAACAGAATACTTATAGG
>JBAXMF010000176.1:0-5302 GCA_037134435.1 Methanomicrobiales archaeon
TCGCAGGCTGAAAAAGAAGTCTTCCGGGAGAAGATCCTCACGGTTTCACCCACGATTGATATTGTTGAGACCAATGCGATCCAGGGTACTGGTATGCGCTACCTGATGCAGGCGGTTACGTCCACTCCGGAAATCACCGATGCAAAGACAATTAAGCTCCGGGGAATACCCCCGCTGGGAGTCTGTACGGTCTGTGCCGGAAAACAGGAGATTGGATGGCAGAACCATTGCGGGGTCGTTCGGAAACTAAAGAGTACAGAAGCCATCTTCCGGGGGGATTGAACCACGGTTTTTACTCCCCCGGACCGCAACTGCGGAGCTTGTGGTGTTTCCCGGTGCGATGAATTTTTAAAACTGGTAAAAGACGGCATAAAACAGGAGACTGACTGTACTTTTTATGGGAAGCACGAATCACTTTGTGAACCAGATACGGTCATTCATTCCCTCACGGATATCAGGGGAACCGCATACGATTTTGTCATCGCCCCGTTTCACGGAGAAAAATCCGCCCGTAAAATGATCCTGCCCTTCCGGCCGGACCTGGTCGAACGCTGGTATATCGTACCGGGTGATCTGGTATCAGGCCGGCCGATGGGCCAGGGATGTCCGGTTCCGCATTTCCTCGAAGTGATCCGGGCAAATACAGTAACCGGTCTCCTGACCTGCCATGCCGTCGGTCCGCTTGCCGCACGGGACAGGCCATGCCACCCGCTTGAAGCCTACCACGTGATCGGGTTTGAAGGCAGGGCTGTGGAGATCATCCACGAACCCGCCATGGGGCACCGCATGAGTTTCCTCCCCTCCTTTTGCATGCTCCAGATCGCCCATACGGGTGTTGTGAACCAGGTGATCCAGTCCGGTAACGAGACGAATATCCGCGTGGAGGATATCAGGATAGTATGAAGACACAGGGGGGGATCAATGAAAAGATCCACGACGGTACTGTGCTCGTCATGACTGCTGCAGAGCTTAAGCAGCACATCCGTAAAGGGGATACGATAACCCCCGATGATGTTGATGTCGTAACGACCGGGACATTTGGCGTGATGTCCGGTACCTATGCCGTGCTCAGCATCCCGGTTGCGAAAAAAAAGGCGTTTGTTAAAGCCGAACGGGTATGGCTCAATGGTGTCCCAGCGGTACCCGGCCCATGCCCGAACGAGAACCTTGGGCTCGTCGATCTGATCGTGTACGGGACTGCCCATGCGAACGCTTCGTATGGCGGGGGGCACCTGTTGCGGGACCTTGTTCTGGGAAATCCTGTTGACGTTGTCGTTAAAGCACAACAAAAGACGTTCAACGCCTCGGTTACGCTTGAAGACATGGGATTTGCACGCCTTATCACCACCCGGAGTGCATTCAAAAATTATTCTGCACTGGTAAACCCCCGGTCCCGCCCGTTAAACTCGACGATCTTTTCCGTTACACCGATGCAGGGCCGTTTTATGGAGGCAAGTGTCAGCGGGTGCGGGGAGATCAATCCCCTGGAAAATGACCCGGGCATGCGGGCTATCGGGCCGGGGACACACATACTCGTCAATGGTGGCGAAGGGTATGTGATGGGGACTGGTACGCGCAGTTCCGCCGGGCGCCCGAACCTCTCATTTTTTGCCGACCTCAAAGGGATGGACCCCGGGATGATGGGGGGTTTTGTCACGTCAGCAGGACCTGAATGTCTCGTGTCCTGCGCAGTACCGATCCCTGTCCTTGACAACGAGTCCCTCCGGGCCCTTTCGGTTCTCCATGAACAGATCCCGCTGCCGGTTGCTGATGTTGCGGACCGGACTCCGCTTGCTGCAACAACCTATGGCGAAGTCTGGAACGGGACCGATCCGGTCATCAGGTTTGATCCATCGCTCTGTACCTCATGTGAACCATGTGCTGCGGCGGCCCGGTGTCCAACAGGAGCAATAACTGCCGGCCCAATCAACTATCATCGCTGTGTCCATTGCGGGACCTGCACATTCACCTGCCCGGCCCATGCGTATCATGGCCGGCTTGGGTCACTGACGATAACTCCCTCGCAGCAGCGGGTCCCGGTCATCCTTCGGCAGTCCAGCCTTACCCATGCAAAACGGCTGTGTGAACGGTTGAAGCATCAGATTATGAAGGGTGAATTTTTTTTAACCGGCCCCTCAGGGGAATGATTTCTATGGGAGATTACCAGATCCAATGCACGGCGTGTGGGCGATTGTACCCTGATGCCGGCTCGAATGAATGCCCGGACCGGCATGCCGCTCTCCAACGCACGGTCTATTCAGCACAGCGTCTGCATTGTGCAGACCTGGCGGGAATGATGAGATATTACGACTGGCTGCCCATGCATAACAAACCGGCCGTTACTGCAGGGCCGGTCACGTACAAAAGCGAGGTGTTTGCCCGGGAACTGGGGCTTTCCCACTTGTACATTACGTTCAACGGGTTCTGGCCGGAGAGGGCCGCGGGCATCAAAACGTGCTCATTCAAAGAATTAGAGGCTATCCCGACCCTTGCCCGGGCAGCTGAAAAGAAGAGCGGGATCCTTGTCGTAGCCTCGGCAGGAAATACCGGCCGGGCATTTGCGCAGGTTGCTGCAGGTATGAATACACCTGTCGTTGTTATTATTCCAAAAAAATCCCTGCCCCGCATCTGGACAACAGTTCCTGCCGATATGGTACTCCTGATCACGGTCGAAGGGGACTACTCAGATGCTATCAGAACGAGTAACTATATTGCGAACCTCCCTCATCTCACGGCGGAAGGCGGGGCGAAAAATTGTGCCCGGCGGGATGGGATGGGGACCGTGATGCTGGACGGGGCTACAAAAATCGGCCGGATTCCGGATTATTATGTGCAGGCTGTCGGTAGTGGGACCGGTGCGATTGCCGCATGGGAAGCAAGCCAGCGGCTGGTCCGTGACGGACGGTTCGGCCATCACCTGCCCCGCATGGTCTTGTCGCAGAACCTCCCGTTTATACCGATGGCAAACGCGTGGAACGCGGGAAGAAGAGAAATTGATCCAATGACTGATATGGCTGATGCAACGAATGCAATTTCGCAGGTCTATGCCGACGTCCTGACCAACCGCAATCCTCCCTATGGCATTATGGGAGGATTATTTGATTGCCTCACCGAAACCGGCGGGGAGATAGCTGCCGTGAGTAATGATGAAGCACAGGCTGCACAGTTGCTCTTTGAAGAATGTGAGGGTATCGACCTCGACCCCGCCGCAGGGGTGACCGTTGGATCCCTCATAACAACAACTCAGCAGGGGCGGATTGATCCTAAAAAGAATGTGTTGCTGAATATTACCGGTGGGGGCTACAAGCGGGTGCGGGAAGAGTTCGATCGTATCCAGGTGCCTGTCGCACTTACAACCAACCATACTACCAATACGGACGAGATCGCCAGATTCGTAAATGACTGGGTGAAAGAACATGCATGAGGATACGCTCATTGAGCACCTGAGCGATCAGGGGATCAATCTTGCCGTCTCACTCCCGTGTGACAAGGCAAAAATGCTCTGTAGTCTTCTTCCCGAATCGTTTGAAACGATAGAACTCCTCCGCGAGGAAGATGGTGTGGGTGTCTGTGCAGGTGCATACCTTTCCGGACGAAAACCAATCATGGTCGTCCAGAGCTCGGGCCTTGGTAACATGCTCAATGCACTCCTCTCGCTTTCGCGGACCTATGAACTGCCGCTCCCGGTGATCGCAAGCTGGCGGGGAGTCTACAAAGAGACCATTCCTGCGCAGGTCCCGTTCAATACAGCTCTTCCCGGTATTCTTAAGGCTGCGGACATCCCGTTTGTCATTGTTCATCATCCAGACGAGTTTAACCGGGTCTCAGAAATGATAGCGATGGCATACCGTTCACACACCCCGGCCGTAGCACTCGTCTCACCACGTTGCTGGGAGGGGACATCGTCATGCGAACGGGATGAAGAAACAAAAGACCGGGCACGACAGATCAGCATGGTTCATGAACGAACCGTTTCCTCCCCGACAATGACCCGGCTGGACGCAATCCGCTCGATTGTCCCGCATCTGAACGATGCTCTTGCAGTCTCAAATATTGGCGTTCCGAGTAAGGAACTGTACTGGACCGGGGACAGTAAGGAAAATTTCTACATGCTTGGCAGTTACACGCAGGCCTCCCCCATCGGTTTTGGGATTGCACTCTCCTCGCGCCGCAGGACGATTGTCATCGATGGGGATGGAAGCCTGCTCGGTACGGCCATACTCCCGGTGATCGCGGGAAAAAAGACACGTAACCTCACCATTATCTGCCTGGACAACGGGGTATTCGGCAGCACCGGCAACCAGATGACCCCTGCCTACCAGCAGGTTGACCTGGAACTCTATGCCCGTGCGTGCGGTTTTGAGCAGACGGCAAAGGTTACATCTGCAGAAGAGATTGGCGGGGCAATTGCTTCCCTTCAACGAGGCCCTTCATTCCTTCATGTGGTAATCCGCCCGGGAAACTCAGATGTGCCCAATATCCCTCTCACCCCCCAGGAGATCCGCGACCGGTTCATGAGCACGATCCAAACCGATGCAACAAAAGGCTGACGCATTCACGAGAATTAATTTGAGGTCGGTTAAATTGCGGCGTACTGACCGCTATACCATAGTATATGGGTTCAAAAATGGACCATGTGGGACCTAATTTAACAGATGAAATTAATGCACCACACATCCGGGAGGACTTGTCTGCCCAGGCTATTTCTGAACAACTCTGCATTTCTCATACAACGGTACTATTGAATATACCGTGTCCTTTTCTGAAAAAAACATCGTGGATCTCGGGATGGAGAGAAAAAGTCTATAACCCTGGGTTTGCTACCCGTCCTTTCATGTTCCCATGCAACGGACCGATGCACCGGTATTCCTCGCACGGGTGAGGATGGTGGTGCCACCCCCGAGCGGCCCCATATATTCGATGACTGCTTCATTTACCTGGTGCAGGTTGGAATCCCCTATCGCAAAAAGCGTCGGGCCGAACGAACTCATTCCTGCACAGGCAGCTCCTGCGTCACGCATTACCTGGAGCAGGGCCGGGATATCCCTGTGCTGGAGGCCCAGCTCCACCCGTTTAAATCCGAGGTCCTGGACCCGGTTAACCGCACGTGCGAAAAGGTCAAGATCATGCTCCACGATCCCCGGGACCATATGCATAAGGAGTTCGTGGCAGATCTCCCGTACTTCTTCAATGGGAACAGGACAATTGCGCGAAAAAATATCCTGTTCCTGTATACCGCTTGCACCAGGTGGCAGGTTGGGAATCGCGAGGAGGATATTCCAGTCTGCAGGAAAATCATGGT
>JBAXMF010000177.1:0-5290 GCA_037134435.1 Methanomicrobiales archaeon
CGGAACTGATATGTACAACGGTACCTCCGGCGAAATCAAGTGCACCCATCTGTTGCGCCCATCCACCACCCCATACCCAGTGTGCGAGAGGATCATACACAAGAGTAGTCCACAGGGCTGCGAATACGATGAAGGATGAGAGTTTGACCCGCTCGGCCAGTCCTGAGGTGATAATTGCCATCGTTACTGTTGCGAAGACTAGCTGAAAGGCCATGAAAAGCAGCCCGGGAATTGCGGGACTGTAAGGTCCGGCTTCCATCCCCACTCCTTCGAGACCTAGGTTCGAAAGGTTACCAATAAAACCTCCTGTATCCCCCCCGAATGCCAGCGAATATCCAATGAGTACCCACTGGATACTGACGAGTGCAAATGCGATGAATGAAAGAGCTATCATCGAGATAAAATTTTTCTTCCGTACAAGACCCCCGTAGAAGAATCCTACGCCAGGTGTCATGAGCATTACCAGTGCCGTAGCTGCCAGGAGCCAGGCCGTTGTTCCTGTATCAATTGCCATTTAATCTTCACCATCCTGCCAAACGAAATGTAGTGCTAATAATCTAATTTTAGATTTCTTTCAAGAGTTGTGCCGATTTTTCTCCAGTTTTTTGGGTTAGGAATTACTATCAGAGGAGGACCGGAGAGGTGGGTATCCTGATATGCACACTGAATCATGATGTCAGTAGTTTGTAAGTTACTCCTCTGGTAGAAGGAAGTTAATTTCTATGATATATAATTATATCCTTTTTTGGATTAATTCAAGGCATAATTATGTGGACTATTTTCCAGGAGAATACTATAATCGCGTGCTCAAGGCATCTTATACTAATACGAATACCAGGTTTTTTTACTACAAAATTTTAAAAAAACAAGAAAAACTATTCTGTTATAAAGGCATAGCAAATCAGGAAATAGTCTGATATAATTAGTTTTGATAGTTAGTCGCACTTCATTAAATAAACAAAAGTCAAAATTAACCAGGGGATATTTGGAATCTAATCCCCTGATTAATGTGTGTAGTGAGCGCTACACGAGAGAGTTTTGGGAGGATGATATGGGTTACATATCAAGCCTCCATTTCGTCTGTCCGCACACGGACCATTTTTTCTACCGGTATCTGGAATATTTTCCCATCGCCCATTTTTCCTGTTTTTGCTGCCCGTTGTATCAGGGCGATTACCTCTTCTGAATTTTTATCTTTGACAACAACTTCAACCGACGTCTTGGGGAGGAGATCGATGGTCATGATCCCACCCCGGTACTTAAGCGTGATACCTTTCTGTTCTCCTCGTCCCATTACTTCGGAAACCGTCATACCATAAAATCCGTGGTCTTCCAGAGATTTTATAACGAAATCAAGACGTTCGGGGCGAATAATTGCTTTTATCATCTTCAATGTTGTCACCTATTTCTTACCGTATGCAAACGTCCCCTATGCCGGGATAAGCCAATTCCTGCATACTCTTCTTCTTCCAGTGTAACAATTAGTGAAACAAGATCTTTTTTGCAGACGTTCTGGATTGTTGTTGAGGACCTCATATTATGTTCAATATCAAGCCATGCACCATTATCGATCGACACGTTAGCACACAAAGGTACAATGCTGTTGCTAATTCCGGGGGTACTATGTTTTTCCATACGCCAGCTGTGATGTTTCATGGTAACTTTTTCCCCTGAGTTGTTAAGATTCACCCTGTCTATGGAAGGATACTATATTCCTTCATATATAATGTTTTCCTTTTTACAATACAAAAAAAATTAATAGTTCGCCAGGTACCGCTCAAGTTCCCATGGATGGACAGCGAGACGGAAGGCATCAGACTCCATCTGTGCGGTGCCAGGTGAGACTGTCCATAACCTGATTACCGAGAGTTTTTGTGAGCACTCTATCCTTCATCAGGTATTCGTGCGATTCTCTGAGGCTCCCCTGAAGTATTTCAATACCCATTTTGTCTCGTTCCGCTGCAGCCAGGTGATAAATATTTTTGTCGGTGGCTTCCGGTGGCAGGGTCTTGTTCCTGACGCCGTCGAGACCTGCTGCGAGCATGCAGGCAAACATCAGATAGAGGTTGCACATCGGGTCAGGGCTCCGGAATTCCGCGCGTGTGCCATTGCCACGGGCTGCAGGTACCCTCACGAGTGCCGACCGGTTCGCATCTCTCCACGTTATGTAACATGGAGCTTCATATCCAGGCACGAGACGTTTATACGAGTTTATCGTCGGGTTTGCGACCCGGGTAATAGCCTTCGCGTGCTTCAGAAGCCCGCCAATATAGTAGAGGGCAATATCACTCAGTTGTCTTGGTGCCTTTGGGTCGAAGAATGCATACACCCCGTCCTTTGAGAGCGACCCGTGCGTATGCATGCCACTCCCGTTGATCCCTCCAATTGGCTTTGCCATGAAAGATGCATGGAGGCCATATTTTCAGTGCAATAGCCTTTGGTAGCAAATATCTGTGTCATGATCTGATCGGCGGTGGTGACTGCGTCCCGGTACTTGAAATTGATCTCATGCTGGCTTGCTGCTACCTCGTGGTGGGACATCTCTATCTCAAATCCGAATCTCGATTAAGGTCATCACGATTTCTTTGCGCACATTTTCACCTTTATCATTCGGGGCGAGAGCGAAATAACAGCCCTGGTCAGAGAACTGTGTTGATGGTTTCCCATTCTACCATATTGAACAGGAAAAATTCAAGTTCAGGACCTGTGTTAAATGAGAAACCCATTATTTCGGCTTCAGCCATGGTATTTTTCAGGATATACCGCGGGTATCCTTCGAACGGTTTGTTCCCCTAGGTGTACACGTCGCAGACAAATCGCGCAACACGTGTATCGTTAGACCGCCAGGGCAGAATGGCATAGGTTGCCGGGTCAGGGTTAAGGAGCATGTCTGATTCTTCAATCCTGGTAAAGCCTTTGATGGAAGAACCATCAAACCATATTCCTTCAGTGAGTGCTTTTTCTGCCTGTTCAACCGGTATTGCGGCATTTTTCGACTGCCCCTGCACATCGGTAAACTGGAGGCGTATAAATTTTACAAGGTCTGTATCGATACGCTCGAGCAACGGGCCTACAATATTCATGTTTGACATAAATGATTACCAAACCATTACACTATTTATATCTTCTTAAGTTATTTTTTAATAATAGTCCATAATTATTGTCTATTTAACAAATAGGGTTATAATTATCCTATTATTTTTAAAATTAATGGATTTTAGAGATAGAAGGAAATTTCCATCTATAATACTTATAAAAAAGACGGGATACTTATACCAAGACCCGAAGTTTCCTAGGAAAATTCAAGTATATTTAAGTAATACATAGATGGAAGCTAACTGTAGGCAATCGATGAAATTTTTCAACGAGCATCTCAAAGTTGGTGAACAAGATACCGATCAACCATCGGGGCATACGCGGTAACAATGTACCTGCGGGACGCGATATCTATCAAAGAGCCGCCTGTCGATTACAGGAGCCCCCCGCCCTGGACGGCCGGGGCGAAGGAAGCGAAATTTAACCTGGCACGGATCGGGAAAAAATTTGCGGACGGGATGGGAAGACCATACCCCATGCACAAATTCCAAGTGAAACTATGGGAAAAGCTAAAACAACACCCCGCATGGATAACAAATCAGGATTGGACAAGTCAGGATATTGCCTTTTCTGATAAAACATATCATACAGTCCCGCACGCCGGGAGCGGTAAGAAAACCGCACTTTTGGGAGGGAACAATACATAATGGCAGATACACTCCGGATCCTCTACGTTGATGACGAACCCGATCTTCTGGAGATAGGGAAACTATTCCTTGAACAAACCGGTGATTTCACCGTAACAACCGCAATTAGCGCATCTGAAGCGCTCCGGGTACTTGAACAGGAACAATTCGATACCATTATCTCAGATTACCAGATGCCGGGGACGGACGGCATCCAGTTCCTCATCGAGGTGCGGTCACGCTTTGGACCGGTCCCGTTCGTCCTGTTCACCGGCAGGGGCAGGGAAGAGGTGGTCATCCAGGCAATCAACAGCGGCGCAGACTTCTATCTCCAGAAAGGCGGCGAACCGCGGGCACAATTTGCTGAACTAAGCCATAAGATCAAGCAAGGGGCATCCCGAAAAAGGGCTGAGGATGCGCTTGCAGAGAGCAGAGAGAATTACCGCCAGATCGTTGAGACGGCCCGTGAAGGAATCTGGATATTCGATGAACAGTATGCTACCGCGTACGTTAATGAGCGGGTGGAGGAGATGCTCGGTTATACAGCGGGGGAGATGATAGGAAAACCCTTCAGTTATTTCATACCCAAAGACGATCTTCCGGACCATGAGGCAAAAGTAAAGGAGCGCAAGCGCGGGTTCTCTGATAATCATGAACGGAGGATCATGAGGAAAGACGGCGCGATATCCACGTTCCTTGTCTCTACTACCCCTTTGATCGGCAAGGACGGTTCATTTCATGGATCTTTTGCGATGTTTACGGACATCACCGAGCGGAAGCGGGCTGATGTAGCGCTGCTCCGGGTGAACCAGAAACTCAATGTCCTCTCCCAGCTGACACGAAAAGACTTATCCAACCAGATCTGTGTCCTGAACAGCTACCTTGAGGTGGCAAGAACGCAGGCAACCGGACAGGACCACATCATTGAGACCTTACAAAAATGTAACCAGGCGGCCGGGTCAATCCATGAGATTATTGAATATTCGAAGGATTACCAGGATATGGGTGCAAAGCCACCCAGATGGCAGAATATGAAGAAAGCATTGTTGCTCGGGCTCTCCTATATATCCTCCAGCGAAATTAAGCATCGCATTGAAACAGGAGACCTCGAGGTTTTTGCCGATCCCCTGCTGGAAAAGGTATGCCTGGGTCTCTTCGAGAACTCGGTGAAACATGGGGGTCATGTTAACCGGATCCATGTCTGGCACACGACGACCCCTGGTGGGATCACGATCCTCTTTGAAGACGATGGCATAGGAATTCCACAGGAGAAGAAGGAGCAGATCTTTTTACGCAGCGACGGTACCCGCACCTCGAGAGCCAGTCTCATCTTTGTGCGGGAGATCCTCGATATTACCGGTATCACAATTACCGAGACCGGAGAGCCGGGCAAGGGGGCACGGTTCGAGATGGTGGTGCCGAAGGGAGCGTGGCGGCTGAAGGAAGAGGACCTCGTGGAAGGGAGTATTCAATAAATAACCTGGGAAATATCTCAATGGTCAACAGGTGACCAGATTAATATGACGTCCTCCGGACCAGGGCTTTACGAGGAGAACAGGTAGCGTGTG
>JBAXMF010000178.1:0-5239 GCA_037134435.1 Methanomicrobiales archaeon
ATGGATGGTATGAACTCATGGCGTGTGCGGGATGAAAGTGAAGATTTTGTATTGGTCACTTCACAACCATTTTCAAAATTATTGTCTGTGCCATTCAATTTCGAACCGTGCACGGTCACGTTCTTCAGACCGGACGATTGAGATGATCAGGTCCATTGAACTATTACCGCAACCAGGGTAAGAGTCTCTTCAACCTGTAAATCTCAAAAAGAATAAAAAATAGGGAATTCCTCTATTTTCCGCCCGATTTATTAAAATATTCCCGTTGTAGGGGTATCTACTGCCCATCCACTACACGTTAGACCCACTCCTGTTCGTTTAAATCGGCCGCATTAGCCTCCTTTCCACGCCGGTACCTAACCCCGCTTTTTGCAGCGATTTTATCACTATTCCGCCTGTAATAAGCCCTTTTTTGGGCTTTATCCCGATCGGGGTGCTGCAAACGCCACCGTTTCCACCTCTGGATGGCCTTTTTCCTACATTTCGCAACCAGGATAGCGGTCCGGATCCTGACCGTGACCGCGATCATAGGATCCGGTCCTGCCTGCCAGTACCTCCGCAGGCAACATTCGGTTCCGGCAGCCGGCATTTTCTTTGGGTCCTGCCGGTTCCCCGGCACACCACACAATAGATCTCCCAATACCTGCCCGGGAAGGTCACGTCTTCGCACACTCCGGCCGATCACTTCGTCCATGACTACCATCCGGTCGACGTAGCTGATCGCCGGGCACTTGTTAAGGAGGCCGCTGTAGGTCTGGCCCCCTGCCCCCTCTTACGCCTGTCCTTTCACCAGCCTTTCGAGTTTCCCCCGGAACTGGCTCATGTAGAGCACGTAATAGTACCCCTTTCTCTCCATCAGCTCGCTGTGCTTCCCCCGCTCGATGATCTGCCCCTTATCGATTACCAGGATCTGGTCGGCATGCCGGATGGTAGAGAGGCGGTGGGCGATGATGAATGAGGTCCTGTCCTTCTGGAGGGCCAGGAGGCCTTCCTGGATCAGTTTCTCGGTGCGGGTGTCCACGTTGCTCGTTGCCTCGTCGAGAATGAGCATGCGGGGATTGGCCACGATCGCACGGGCGATGGTGAGCATCTGCCGCTGGCCCGATGAAAGGTTAGTACCCCCATCCACCAGCCGGGTCTTGTACCCCTTAGGCTGCAGGAGGATGAATTCGTGGGCGTTTGCCTGCCTGGCGGCCTGGATGCACTCCTCGTCTGTTGCACCTTCGCGGGCATATTTCAGGTTCGCCATGATCGTGTCCGAGAAAAGGAACGGCTCCTGGAGCACCTGGGCGATCTGGATGCGGAGCGTGTCCTGCTGCACAGATCTCACATCCGTCCCGTCAACCTGGATCGACCCGTTGTCAATATCGTAATACCGGGTCAGGATGTTGATGACGGTGCTCTTGCCGGCCCCTGTCGGTCCGCAAAGACCGAAGATCTGCCCCGGTAACGCATGGAACGTGTTGTCGCTGAGTACCTTCCTCCCCTCGATATAGGAAAAGTCCACGTGGTCGAAGACAACATCTCCGGCAACTGCCGGCATCGATGGAGAACCGGCGGCATCGGCAACCGTTGGTTCCTCGTCCATGATCTCAAAGACACGGGAAGCCCCGACAATCGCGTTGAGGATCTGGGCATAGACCGAGAAGATAGTGGTAAATGCATTGAGGAGGGCGAACGAGAACCCGAGGAAGGTAATGAGCGTACCAATCCGGGCCATGCCCTCCATTACCATCAGGCCGCCGATAACGAGGAGAATAACCGTGAGAACGGTGGTGAAAATGGTGGAGACCTGCTGGTTGATGAGGGCTGAGAACTGGGCTTTCTCCCCGATCACGGCTACCTTGTTACTCTGTGCCTCGAAACGTCGTGAGGCTTCATCCTGCTGCCGGCAGGCGATAATGGTCCTGGCCCCGGAGATCCACTCCTCGGCAAAGCCGTTTAAATCACTGGTCTTCTCCTGCAGGAGGGCAAAGGCCGGGCCTGATGTTTTAGTGATGATCCACGAAACCCCCACCAGGGCGAAGACGACGATGTAGGAGAGGACCGTGAAGGCCGGGTTTATCCAGAGCATGATGATGCTTGTGATAACAATTGTCAGGATGGCCTGGCCGGTTTCGAGTGCACCGATGCTGATAAACTGCTCGATGACCTGCGTGTCGTTGGTGACCCTGCTCATCAGCTCCCCGATAGGGCGCCGGTCAAAGAAATCGAGAGAAAGGCCCTGGATGTGACCAAAAAGGTCGGTGCGAAGCTTCAGGAGGGATTCCTGCGCAATGCCGGCAAGTAACTTCTGGGAGATGATGCCTGATACCCAGATGATGGCGGCTGCACCGAGGAGCCAGGTGACGACCTGCACAAGTGGTGCGACCGGGCCGGGTCCGGCCGAGATGATGTCCGTTGCCTCTCCCATCAGAACCGAGAAGCCGGCTTCCATGAGTGCAAAGACCGCCATGAGGACGATGACGATGCTGAGTTTCAGCCGGTGGGGGGCCAGGTAGCCGAGGAACCGCCGGATGGTCGGGCCCATGGCCGGGTTTTTCTCCGTGTCCGGGGATTTCCTGCGGCGCGTCATGAGGCTGCACCCCCGACAATGCCCCGCCCGAGTTGCGAATCGTAGATCTCCCTGTACTCCGGGCTTTGCTCGAGGAGTTCCTCGTGAGTCCCCGAAGCGGCAATCTTTCCCTCCTCGAGGAGGATGATCCGGTCAGCGGAAATCACCGTGCTGATCCGTTGCGCCACGAGGAACTTGGTGGAGCTGGCGAACCGGTGGTTGATCCGGTCCTGAATGCGTGCCTCGGTGGCAACATCGCAGGCGCTCGTGCTGTCGTCGAGGATAAGGACCTTCGGCCGGGCTGCAAGCGTCCGGGCAATGGCAAGGCGCTGCCGTTGCCCCCCTGAGAAGTTTGCCCCGTGGCGGGCCACCGCGTCATCGTACCTGAGGGGGATGTTCTCGATGAACCCTGCGGCATCGGCATCCCCGGCGGAAGTAACCAGGTTCTCTTCAGAATCATCATCGGCTGCAAAAAGAAGGTTTTCGCGGATGGACCCGTAGAAGAGGTTCGGCTGCTGGAGGCAGATGGCGACCATGCTACGGAGCGTATCCTGTGGGAACGCCCGGATATCCGTCCCATCGATGGTGATACTGCCCCCGGTCACATCATAAAACCTGGGGATGAGGTTGACAAGCGTCGATTTCCCTGAACCGGTTGCCCCGAGAAACCCGATCGTCTCTCCCGGTTCAGCGACAAAACTGATATCGCGGAGCACGAGCGGGCCGGGCATGTCGTCCTGGTCCGCGTACCCGAATGAGACATGGTCGAAGACCACCCGCCCCTGAACGGAAGATGGGTCAATAAAGGCCGGGGTTTTGGGGTCCTGCACGTCGGCTGGTGTGTCGAGGACCTCGAATATCCGTTCGAGCGAGGGGCGGGCAGCAGAGATGGCGGGGAGCACGGTCCCGAGGATCATGAAGGGCATCATCAGGAGGAAGAGGTACTGGACCGATGCGATCACCTCGCCGATCGAGAACCCTGTACCCAGCAGGACGCTGCCACCGCCAATATAGAATATTGCGGCAAGGGCGAGGTTGACCGTGAACAGCATGGTCGGGATCAGGATGGCGATGCCGGTCTGGGCCCGGAGGGACGCCGTCCGTACTGAACCTGCAACCTTCGCGAACCGGTTGTTCTCGAGTTGCTGGCGGACGAATGCCTTGACCACCCGGATCCCGGCCATATTCTCCTGCAGGGCCTCACCCATCAGGTCATATTTCTCCTGCCGTGTTGCAAAGACCGGCAGGACCACCCGGAGATACACAAGGAGGAGGATGGAGAAGAGAATGACGAGGAATACCATCAAACCGACGAGGGCCGGGGACCGGACTGCAACGAGGAGGACCGTGACGATGAGCATGACCGGGATAAGAGCGAGATTGAGGATGCCCTGCTGTATGGCGATCTTGACATTCTGGACGTCATTTGTCAGCCGCATGAGTAGGTCGCGCGGGCGCATCCGGTCAAGGTTACCAAACGATAGCTTCTGGACCTGGTCATATACCCCGGTCCTGAGGTAATGGGCAGTCCACTCCGAGAACTTGACTGCGATGAGCGTGTTTACCCCCTGGAGCACCGCGGCAATGAGCGTGATGATGAGCATGTACCCCCCGTAATGGATGATCATGCCAAGATCGTCCCCGATAATTCCTTCGTTGATCAGGGACTGCGAGAGGGCCGGGACTGCGAGCGTGCAGATTACTGCCCCAATTGTGAGCAGGACTGAGAGCCCGAGCCATTTTTTGTAATCCCCCCATATTTCAAAGAGTCGTACCAGCGTGTTCATTTTCCTACCTCATCCACCTGTAACCTGATGATGGCACATTCTCTTTCGCACCGACAAATATTTTGTGAAATAACTTTCCATGCAGGAACTACCAGGAGCCACGGGATTGGACTGGAAACCATTGGGACATAATTCGAATAATTCCCCCGCTTTTCGAATCACCAGTTTCGGGCAATCCCCGGGCGAAATTCTTTTCAGGAGCCGAACGATCGCGGACAGGATGCACCGGGGTGAGGACTGTGGCGTTGGGCCAGGCAGGGCAGGGGTTTTCCTGGCCTGATGGGGGCCTGTGGTTACCAAAGAGATTATAACCCCGTTAAAAAAACACATGTCCTTTCGTGTTACATCTATTTCCAACAAGAATCTCCTGGATACTTGTTTCCCTGCCGGTATGATCAACGTGAATAAAGGAGGAAAAACACAACTTCGGAACCTCCTCCCAAAACCTGACAAAATCCGCCCTAAATCCGCCAGAATTGTTGGAACGATCCACATAAGGGGGGGTATCTTTACCCCTGCTCCTACGCTTTAACGCCCTCTATGCCTCTATAAATCGCCCGCATTCACCACCGTTTCCCGCTGGTGCCGAATCCTGCTTTTTGCCGCGAGTTTATCCCTATTCCTCCTACAATAAGCCCATTTTTGGGCTTTATCCCGATCAGGGAGCTGCAAACGCCACCGTTTCCACCTCGGGATGGCCGTTTTTCGACGTTTCGCAACCAGGATAGCGGTCCGGATCCTGACCGTGACCGCGGTCATAGGTCCTGGTCCTGCCAGCCAGTACCTCCGCAGGCGACATTCGGTTCCGGCAGCCGGCGTTTTCTGTGGGACCTGCCAATTCCTCGGCACACCACACAATCGATCTCCCAATGCCTGCCCTGTTTGGTCACGGGCCTGA
>JBAXMF010000179.1:0-5226 GCA_037134435.1 Methanomicrobiales archaeon
TCAGTTAATTTTTTTACGAGAATTCAGTGAGTTATATTTTTCTGCTATTCAGGTTGTGGAATCTGACCCACAACTTCAATCAGGTATCTTGGCCAAACCGGGGCCACTACCATGAGTATCAAATTTACAAAAATAAGAAAAAAGTCCAATATGGGACAGGAGCTGACGCTCTACCCAGGTTTATCCCGTAAAAATCTCTGCAACCTGGTGAGACCGAAAATCACTCATTATGAAAGGGGTTGTTCTGAACTTCCACACCTTGTTTGGCTCAAGATAATTTATTTCTGAACTGACACTGCCGATAGCGTTACCATCTGCATTGAGCAGTGTAATGGTCACCGTAACCAGGTCGATTCGATCGGGGCCAATATTCTTTATCGTACCTCCTATCATTCGGGCTCCCGCGGGATCTGTTTCCACATGAGATTCCAGAAGTCGTACCTTATGAGCGGGATTATATTCGTACTGCACGAATCCAAAAGGTCGTTTAACGTATGCTCCCGCCGGGATCAGTGTCTCTATGGGGACTGAATCTACAGGTACATCTGTTACCGGTGCATTAACCCCCGGGGTAATTGTGGGTGTGGGGATCGTTGTAGCAGTAGTAGTAACGGGCGATACCTGGGTGATCTGGGCAGGATTCATACAGCCTGCAAGCAGGAGCAAGGCAATAAGGAAAGGGAGAAGTACCGTCATCTTCGTATTAAATTTCATGAGTTTATCATCCTGTTATTGAATATCGACCAGTACTATTTGTTTTCTACCCAGAGCAAGAGTTGGCAACCATATCCCTGCAGGAACAATTTAAGGCCCCGGTGAGTTAACCGTTTACAATTTTCTCGAGTCTTGATTTTATTTCATCAACGGACCGTCCCCTGATAAGGACTTTTTTCTGGGAGGAGGTAGCACCCGTTACAATGCTCACATCATTTCTCGAAACATCAAGCACCGAAGCAATCAACCCGATAATGGCAATATTAGCTTTTCCACCGACAGGCTGGGCAGAAACCTGGCAACCAACAACCTTTCTCCAAGGATTATAACCAGACGGAAAAGAATCAGATTTGCTACCGGTTGAGACCTCGATCGCAATAATCGTCCCATGGGAAGAAACAATTAATGCATCTGATATATCCATCATCCACTTACTATTCCCCTGTACCTACATAATCTGCCCGGTTTTTATAGCAGCCAAGAAAATTTACACCCTGCGTGGAGTTAGCTATGGAAGAAATCGCATAAGCCATTGTCGTTTACAAATGGAATAACGTTAGAATAATAATTAGGATGTCGCCCGACGTTAACAAGTTGGGATCACCAGTGGCATGTCGCCTTCCTTCACCCGCTTTTAACCCTGTCGGGCGGTGCCTGTCGCAAAACCGGGTTGTCCCGAAGTTCATTTCCAGGCGCTTGCCAATCGATCACCCGGGGACCTATGGAAGTGCTGTATCGGCACCATTCATCCTACGTCGTCCCGGTATTTATCCAATGCCATTGTATCATCCCACAACGTCGTATCCTCTTCCCGGGTACCACCTAGGTCCTGGATTGAAAAATTCGCCATTCTGAAAGACGATTCTACCTTCCATTACAACCAGCTCTGGAAATATTGCCGGCAGTCCCGCAAACGGTGTCCACCCGGCCCGGCTGTGAAGTTCCCGGGGGTCTACCCGGTTAGTTTCCCGAGGGTAGAGCGCGAAATCTGCACGCTCCCCTGGTTGAAACCCGGCTGGTGGGACCCCGAGAATCTCACAGGGCCTACGGGATACCTTCTCAATAAGTGACGATACAGGGAGTTTCCTTCGCTGTACCTCGGCGAGGAGCAGTGGGACCATCGTCTCTACACCGGGTATTCCTGAAGGCGCATCTGGAAAATCCACTGTTTTTTCAATTGCCGTATGTGGCGCGTGATCAGATGCGATGACGTCTATAGGGTCCCACATATTCCAGAGCCTCTCCTGAATTTTTTTCTGCCGTAGTGGTGGGTTGACTTTTGCCAAGGTATCCCCTGGAAGGAAGTCCTGGTTTGATAGGAGCAGGTGGTGTGGAGTTACTTCAAAAGAAGTCCTGTAAGCCATCGAACTGTTATTGAGCCCATGTTCTAATTTGATTACTTGCTCCCGATGTTCCAAAATTGCCTCTATTGCCTGGCCTGTACTCATGTGACAAAAATGGAGGTTGCACCCGGACCAATTGAGCTGGCAGACTTTCCTAACCGCATCTGCCTCGCCCATGGGAGTGCGGTTGAAATCGTGCGCGGCCAGTGTTTCCGGGTGTGATGGTCCGGCTTCTTCTGCATGGATTGTTGCAAGCCCATCAAAATGACGGATTGCCTGGAGGGCTATTGACAAGTCATCAGCTGGCAGGGCTTCTCCATAACTAGAAGGGCCGGCGAATAGCTCCCCGAATGCCATGGCCCCTGCAGTCCATAACGAAGAAAGGTCAGACCCGGCTATTACACCTGCGTTGATCGCAAAACCACAGCATGCATCAGTAATTGCTTCTTTCACACGACTGGCAAAACGGGAGGAGTTGGTAAGGGGGGGGACCGTATTCGGCTGGTCGACCACGAGCGTTACACCCCCGGCAATGGCACTCATCGTACCGCTATGCCAGTCCTCTTTTTCGGCCTGGATACCCCCCCGCATATGCACATGCATATCCGTCGCGGCAGGGATGAGCATCATACCATGGCACCTGACCATCTCATCCGCGAGTTTCACTGCACCAATATGAACTACCTTGCCGGTCTTAAACCCGATATCGGTCCTCCTTCCATCAGGGAGTGCTACGTCGCAAAGGGCAAGGTCACAACCGGACATTTGTACCAGATGTTGGAGCGGGATTGCAATAAACTAGTGGTTTCGCCAATTTGGTTTGAGAAGGGCTGATCAAATTTGTAACGATACGGAACAAAAAAAATCCTGGCCCTTAATTATGCTCGTCCGGGAGGAGACACGCCTGCCCCTCCTCATGTGGCTTTGGCTTTTCCAGCCGTCCCATGACTGACAGGATTGCAGGCATGATAACGATGGCCCCTATCAACGAAAAGCCAACCGCTATCAGTGTCGTGATCCCGAAATTGCTGATGATCGGAAAGCTGGCAAATAAGAGTGCCGAAAACCCGAAAAATGTTGCAAGTCCTGAGATGGTAATTGCAGTACCGATCCGTTCAACACTGTGGTGAATAGCACTCATTGGATCTCCGAGATTATCAAATTCTTCTGCATACCGCTCCATAACAAGGATTGTGTACTCAGCCGCCACACCGATTGTCATGGACCCGAGGGTCGCCGTTAGCGGGGTATAGTCAATACCGAGCAGGTACATTGCGGCTGCATTCCAGCCCACGATAAGAATAATTGGTACAAGCGGTGTAATAGCATGGACTCGCCGGTAGACCAGTACCAGGAACACAAATACCAGGATGAACCCGAGTGCGGTCATTTGCTCTTTTGAAGACGATAACGAGCTGATAAGGCGGGTAAACAGGTCAAATCCGCCGGAAGGGGCAGCATTGATGCCGGGTGGCGGTGGGTTAAATGCGATATCCTTAATCATCAGTTCTTTTAACGAGGATTGCTTGGTGGTTTCAAGTTTTCCCGTCGAAAACTGGATTACGCCGTCCGTGGAACCCACCAGGTAGGTCTTTTTAATATCCGGTGGGATTATCGAGAGTACCGTATCAAGTTCATTCTGCGTTGCCGGCATCTGCCCGTTATTGTAGGCGAGGACATACGTGACAATACTGGTCGCACCCGTAAACTCGCTATGACGGTTCAGTTCATCGTCCTGGAACTGTTTCATCCATTTGATGGTGGCCAGGGAACTTACCCCGTCCCCGTTCAGGTAGACGGGGGCTGTGCTTGTCGCTCCGTACATCCTCGTTACTTTATCATTCAGCACCTTTGCCGGCATATCGGAAGGAACGAAGGTATTTTCATTGGTCTGGATTGGGATATAGGTATCAATCTGGAATCCGATGACCGCAATTACGCATGCCACGAGGAGGATCGGGACCGGATTTTTTGCTATTTTCATCGAGGTTGTTGTCAGCAGTGCACTATACGAGAACCTGTTCTTGGATGAAGGTTTCTTAACTTTTGGTTTATATTTCAGGAGGATTGCAGCCGTGGGGATGCCGATAAGAGAAGCCAGGTAACAGGAGGCCACCCCGATGATGGAGACCAGGCCAAAACTCTGGATCATCGGCACTGGGGAGATGAACATGGCAACGAATCCCATGCAGGTAGCAAGCATCGCAAAGAGGACGGCAGGCCCGGTCTTGGTAATTGTCATGAAAACCGCCTGTTCCATGGTCCCCTTTCTTATTTCCTCGTCAAAACGGGCATGGAACTGAATTGCATAATCAATCCCAAGGCCAATGAGGACGGGAAAAGCCCCGAGCACCGCCATGTTCAACTGGATCCCGATCAGTCCCATCAACCCCATCGACCCGACAAGCCCGATCGTTACCATCAGCACGGGTAGGAACCGGTGGCTGACGAATGAGAACAGTATCCCCATGACAATGACCATCAGGATCAATGCTGCAAAAATGAGTACCCCTGCAGAGGACCCCATCGAGCTCTGCATCTGCTTTGAAAATGCGGCACTCCCGGTGAGAGAGATCTTTACACCGGGAGGTGGATTGGAATTAGCAACGAGGCTTTGGAGGTTGTTGAGCAGGTTTGTTTTTGTTTTTTCTGAAAGGCCTTCATTCACGTCCACCCTGATGATCGTGATGAGATTTGACTGGGTATAGACGGCCAGGGCCTGTGGGGGGACGCGGGTCTCTGCATCCTGGATTTCACCAATCGAGGTGGGGAGAGCCCCATTATTGGCCTGCTTCAGGAGGTCTGCAATACCACTGACGCTTTTAATATTCTGCTGGTTCCGGATTGATCCCTCCAGCCCGTCCATAAAATGCAGCATATCAGGGCTTATTGGGGTATCGGTATCGATGAATAAGACTACCGGGTCAGACTGGAAGGTGGTGATGTATTTATTATACTGGCTTCCTTCCGGTGAGTCCTTCACCATGTATGTTTCCCACCCGTTCTGCATGGAAATCGTCGTCATGCCGTAAAGGCAGACAATAAATAACGCTACAACGATTCCTGCGACCAGCATCGGGTGATGGGTAATTCCCCGGGCAAGTCGTTCAAATATACGTTTCACAATATCCTGTCCTTTTCATGCTTTTTTCGGGTCTTTTTAAACTCC
>JBAXMF010000180.1:0-5202 GCA_037134435.1 Methanomicrobiales archaeon
ACTGCCTTTTTCACACCCTGGTAACGGCTGGGGGCATAATCATGCACCATAATATATCCGCCCCGGGCCAACCGCGGGTAAAAATAGCACAGCCCTTCATACGTGGGTTTGTAAAGATCGGTATCAATTGAAATAAAAGAAAAGTTTTCCTCGAGCCCGTCCAGTGACTCAGGGAAATATCCCGCTTTCACGATGCACTGCAGGGGATAGGGGATTTTCGCGAGCACCGACCTTACATTGACCCGTGAAAAATTTCCAAAATGGGTCTGTAAGTCCTGTTCTGACTCAGAAGCGAGGTCTCTTACATCAAACCCTTCAAATGTATCAAACAGGTAAAATTTTCGATCGGGAAACAGGAAACTGATACGCCTCGCAAAATCCCCGCGGTATACACCCAGTTCTGCAATCTCCCCCGGTACATTCCGTTCAATAATTTCCCTGGCAAGCAGGTTGAGTGACTTGATACGGGTCAGGTCAGTTGCTATTATCTCTCCGACCGGGAAGGTACGGGTAATATGGTGATTTACGGCTGACCCGAAATACGCAATCTCTTTCCGGGCAGGTACACGCCTCAGCCCATGTACCAGGCATCCATGCAGGACGCCGTATCCACGCGTTACGATCGACAAAATAATTTCTCCGTCCGGGTTTGCAGGTACAGTAATTCAATATCCAGGAAAAAATGGGACCTGTTAAAAAATCCGGGTCCCACGGGTATTGCCTATTAACCAGAACTTCCTGTAAGTTAGTCTACTTCTGCAAATAAGAGACTTACCATTTTTTGGGGTGTACCCCTCAATTTTTATCATCATTGATACGGCAGGGTTGGTTACCCCGTCGAAAATCCAAAGGTTCCCGGCTGGTATTAATTTTTCATTCCATCAATTCGATGCATGGCTGTCCCCTGGCGCCGATTTTTTATTCCGGGTAGTACTGGTGGGAAGAACGCCATCATCCTGCCCTGTTCAATGGGATATACGGTAAGAACTACGACAAAAAGAGATCTTCCTGCGAAATCAGCTGGCAAAAAAAGACCAATGTTTATAATTCTCATGGATTTCTGGATGGCTGACCCTCCCGGGAGCCATTTTTCAGTGCCCCGGGGGAGCCCACTTTTTTATCCCGATTCAGGACTTGATCGTCCGGAACAGGTATGCACCAATAATGGTGATGGCGATGGTGAACCCGCCGAGCACCGCGAGGCTCACGAGCGGGTTAATCTGTGAGGCCCCGGTCAGGCCGTACCGGATACCCTCTACACCATAGGTAAGCGGGTCAACGAGCGTTATCGGGACAAGTACCGGCGGCAGGCTGCTGATGGGGAAGAGCGCTCCCGAAAGGCCGAAGATCGGGAAGACAACGAAGTTCATGATGAGCTGGAACCCGGTCATGTCATCCATTCTCGACGCGATCGCGATGCCAAACGCGGTGAAGGCGATGCCGATCAAGGCCATGAAACCGAACGCAATGAGAAATCCCGTTATAGTTCGGCTATTCAACCCGATAAACAGCGAGATCACGAGTATGATCACGCCCTGGATGAACGCCGTTGTTGCACCGCCAGCTGTCTGCCCCAGCATGATCTCCAGGCGGGAGACCGGCGCAACAAGCGTCTCTTTCAGAAACCCGAACTGCTTGTCCCATATGATCTGGATACCGGAGAAGACGGACGTGAAGAGAACACTCATGGCAACCATGCCCGGAATGAGGAAAACAATATAGTTCTCGTCCATTCCAGGGATCTGCACGACGGAGTTCAGCCCGAAGCCGAGGAAAAGCAGGAAGAAGAGCGGCATGCTGATGCTGCCGATAATGCGGCTCTTCGAGCGAAGGTACCGCTTCATGTTCCGTAGCCAGATGGTATAAATGATATCCATGGTTACCGCCTCGTCATTTTTTGGTACATCCGCATGGTTGCCTTCCCGTCGGCTTCCTCTTCGCGGATAGTCTTGCCGGTAAAGGAGAGAAAGACGTCCTCGAGCGTCGGCTTGTGGATAGAGATCGATTCGATCGCGATCTGGTCCCTGTTCAGGAGCGTCACGATGGTACCCACGTGCTGCTCGGCGTTCTGCAGGCTGATAGTCACCTGCCCGTCATGCTGCTCAATCCGTGAGACCCATGGCTCCTTCAGCACCTCGACGATGGCGGACGGGTCCGACGATTTGATCGTGACAACATCTCCGCCCATCCCATCCTTGAGATTCGCAGGGGTATCGAGAGCGATGATCTTCCCGTGATCAATGATAGCGATCCGGTTGCAGAGGCGGTCAGCTTCCTCCATGTAATGCGTGGTGAGGATGATCGTAATCCCGTGCTCTTTGTTGAGGGTTGCAATGTACTGCCAGAGGTGGTTCCGGGTCTGCGGGTCGAGGCCGAGTGTAGGTTCATCGAGGAAGAGCACGGCAGGACGGTGGAGGAGTCCGCGGGCGATCTCGAGCCTTCGCCTCATTCCGCCGGAGAACGTCTTAACGATATCGTCTTTCCTATCCTCGAGTTCCACGAGGTTCAGGAGTTCATAGATCCGCTGGTTCCGGATATCCCCGTGAATGCGGTACAGCCTCCCATGGAAGTCCATGTTCTCCCAGGCGGTAAGCTCCTCGTCGAGGCTCTGGTCCTGGAAGACGATCCCGATTGACTTCCTGACCCCGTCCTCGTTGTGTTCAATATCCATCCCATTCACCGTGGCGGAGCCCGAGGTGGGTTTTAACATGGTCGAGAGCATCGCAAGGGTCGTGGTCTTCCCGGCCCCGTTCGGGCCCAGCAGGCCGAAGATCTCTCCCTGTTCGATCTCAAATGAAATATCATTCACCGCGACCAGGTCGTTAAATTTCCGGGTCAGGTGATCAACGTGTATTGCAACGGTCATCTTTTATTCAATCCTTTTTAGATCATCGAGGCACTGTTCCAGCACCCGCACCGCATGAAGCTCGTTCCCCGGTGGAAGTTCGTCAAGAGCGGTTTTTATATCAAACAACAGCCCTTTTGCATTGACTTTTGCTCCGCCAAAGATGTCGAGGAGCAGGTTCTTGTAGAGCGCCATCTTCCTGTGGGTCTCCGCACCCTGCTCTTTCACGGTCTGCAGGGCCTCTTTCCCACTCTCCGTTACCGCAAATGTCGTCTTCGCCCTCTTACCGGTAGCGATTACTTCGATGAGATGTTCGTCTTTGAGCTGGTTGAGCACCGGGTACAGCGTCCCCTTGCTCGGGACCCAGAGCCCGCCGGTCTTCTCTTTTATCTCGGTGAGAAGATCATAGCCGGACTTCGGGCACCTGCCGAGGGAGTGCAGGATAAAGAGCGCAAGCAGGCTCCGTTCTTTCCCATGCCGGGACCCGAATTTCAGCAGGCTGGTCATGCGTATAGTCCGATTACGTACTATTATGGTAAAGGAATTGCAGAGATATAAAGATGAAGGTGCTGATATACCAGTTTTTAAAAATACTCGTGACTGGCATGGACAATGGGTCCGGGAAATTACCTGGCAAAACCCAGGGGATTGGTGAAAGCAGGATTGATCTCAATCGTTTTAAAAAAACTCAAAAACAAGACCATGGGCAGAGTATCGGGGAAAAATTTGATCTTTTCCCGGATGCCCATGGCAGGTTCCGCATCTACAAGCGGGATATTTGATCAGAATCCCGAAATGAACCCGTTAGTTTTTATTCGCAAAGCCTAATAAGAAAAGGATGGTGGCACGGTCATATGCCAGGATCTCTCCCTACAACCCAGTGGTTTTTCACCCATTTTGAACGCATCCTCAACTTTAGTGACGGTGTATTTGCGATTGCGATTACCCTGATGGTCCTGTCGTTGAGTGTTCCAGTCCTCACGGGTTCACCGTCAGGTCCTGATCTTCCAACGAGGATGATTGCAGAATGGCCGGCATTCCTGGGATATTTCATTAGTTTCTTTGTAATCGGGTTGTGGTGGATCACACACCACCGGTATTTTCAGTACCTGAATGGCTTTAACCAATGCGTCCTCTGGCTGAACCTGGCCTTTCTTCTCTGTGTCACGCTGATCCCATTCCTCACAAACCTGATTATTACCTACCACGACTCCGTGTTTGCAGTCTCACTCTATGCTTTGGTACAGGCGGCGGCAGGATTTATCCTGTTTATGATTTGGAAGTATTCGACAGATCATCACAGATTTGTTGACCCATCAATTAACCCAGGGTTTGTCAGGTATTTATCATTCAGGGGTATAATTACCATATTTTCATTCCTCGTCTCAATCCCTGTCGCCTTCATCTTCCCTCCCGCTGCCCAGATTTCATGGGTCATCATCCCGATCTTCCACCGGTCCCTCGCCGGATATATAGTTGGAGGAGAACAATTCATCGATAATGATACACAACAATAACTCAATACCCTGGTTTTTCTCACGATATCCCCTATTTTGTCGATTACACAGGTAACCGGGTGGCAAGTTACTCCATAATTTTGTTCCTGGAGATCGGGAAGTACCTTTTAGATAAGCGACTGAACCCTTCATCATTGCAGGAATAATTTTTAAATTATTCACCGTTCAACGGTGGAATGTAAAAAAGTAAACGCATCCGGCAGTCTGTTCAGTCCTGCCGTTTCCCGTGGTCAGGAAATGCCACCCGAGGTCGCCGGGTGATAAATGAAGCATCCAGGTTTTTTACCATCAACGCAGCCATTTTCGCAGGGATTCCGAGTGCCATCATGTCCGCCGGAAGGGAATGGTTCTGTGTCGGGTCCTGCGGGCCCATAAATGCAGTATTGGCGGGAGCATGCTCAACCATTCCCGCGGGATACGTGATGAACGTGGCACACGAGGGCCCCCAGGGGACAATGACCGGTGAGAACGGGTCATCACGGTCAAAATGGACGAGAGCCACCATATTCCGGACCTGTTCGGCAGTGCCAAAGCAGCAGACTGACCGGACATCAGGAGACGGGTCGGGGAGTGCGTCACATGCGGATACGACAAGATATTTTCCAGGGGGTGTAATCTTCCCCATCGCTTTGAAACATGCCTCGACTTTTTCCGGGCTGGATTTTAAGAACTCCGCTGCGCCACCCCGGACATCTTTCCGGCCGGTTGAGACGAAGTATTTGATCTCCTCGCTTTCCGGGGTAAATCCCATGTGGGAGATCCCTCCCGGGCAACAGCCCTCGCTGGTATCTGCACTGGCATAGACTGCTGACACTTCATTTCCTGTGGCCATCCTGAACA
>JBAXMF010000181.1:0-5188 GCA_037134435.1 Methanomicrobiales archaeon
ATAAAATAATTTCGGTTAGAAGCAATATTTAGACTTTAATTTTGATTGGCGATAAATATTGGATAGATAAATCAGAACGAGCGCCTAAAAATTTCGGGAACTTAGGTTACAGAAATTTACCGGGTGGTAAACCTGATGAGTCACCCGGAGGACAATGGAGATTCCCGGTCGTTTGTCCACGTAAAAAAAATAGTTACCGGAAATTGTCAGGTAGAATAAAAGCAGCTGTCGAAGGTCCATCACCAGGTCTGACCCTCACCGGAACGGTACGGTTTACCGTAAGCGCTTTCTTCTCCAGTATGCGGATTTATCCAAAAAAAGACTCACGTGACCGCCGTTCAACACGAGTACCCGTGAACCATCATCATATCCCGGCAGGTCGCCTGGAATAGAGTATGATACCAATAACCAGGAGAATAATGCCAATTACAAGCAGAGGTCCGAATACATAGAGTTTAATCGATGACAACGTTGGGAGCATCGCCGGGGGGATGGCCCCGGCCAGAATAGTATCAGAAAATGTCCCCATAAATCCAATAATCGCTAATAATAAACCTGATAGTATCAGATTCAATGAGGTATTCGACATACTCAGTGATCATATGCAAAGCAACATGAATGTTTGGTCTCACTTTTTTTTAAGCGGGCAATTCATAATGCGTTCATCGGGGGGAACAAACGGGTCATTTTTCGTCTTTGCAAACCGTTTCAAAGGGCAAAATATCGAAATCATTATGGGGCTTATCCAGTTTTTCTGCCGTTTTCAGTGGTTGTCGGGATGGTGTTCCCGGAATGGAACCGGGAACTTTTGCCACTTCAATCCTGTTTCCAGGAATTCTGTTACAATCGGTTTTTTAATCATGTAAAACCGAAAATTACGTATCTGCAAATGACCCGTCGATCTATCCGTATCGCCTCAACCCATGCATTTCAAGACTATCCCGCTGTAACTCTGGATGACCTGAAACGGCATCTTGCGACGATTGGTCATGAAATTATCCCGGTTTACTCTGTTATCGATCCCCGGCGACCACCGATAGGAAGAGTAGTTTCGGGAATTATTGTTGGGTTGGAGGACGGGGAATATGCCCTTGATGTTAGTATTGAACTATTTGGCCCGGATTTTGTCCCGGAGGGCGGAACTTCCGTGGATAAGAGGGTTGCAATATTGAACAAACCCAGTGGAAAGTTTGGGATCTGGTGTGATATGACCTCCATGACCCCGGAAAAAACAGGGGCCCTGCGGGAAATAAGTGAAATTCTCGAGACCCAGATCTGTTCCGGGAGCAGTACCGGGAAATTGCAGGAAGAACCATTCATCCTGACAATCGGCATCGGGACACTACCATTTGGATATATTGCCGGTACCTTGTCCCGGCGGCTTACTGCCGAAAAAATTCTCCGGCTTACCGAAACATTAACCCGGATGTATACAACTCCCGGAGAGGACCAGCCAGACTCACTGCTAATTTTTGACCTGGATGTACCTGACAGGCAGCAGCGGTCCCTGTTAATTGAAGTAGTCCTGACAAATCCGTCCGGAAATGAGATCGAGTCCTTTTTTTCCGGTGGATTTCCGGAACTCGACCGGATATTACCACCCTTTTACCTGAGCAGGTTACACCCGAAGAAAATTGTGATGAATTATCGCGACGGCAGGTTCAGGGTTTTATATGCCATCCAGGAACAGGGAATACCGATGATACCACGGTCTGATTCCATTCACGGTTGACCTGGTGAAACGGTCAACAGGGTAGCATTCATTTTTTGCCCCGGAAGGCCCGTTATCCCGGAACTGGATTAGCCCCGCTCAACGTTTCGCAGGCGAAAGGAGTTGCGCGGCAACAGCATGAAAGGGACAACAGGGTCCCGGGAGGAGGTAAAGAATATACTATAAAATCAAATTACTATATCCAGAACAAGTATCCATACCATCATAATCCCATTTGAACATTGAAAAATTTCCCACACCGGGTGGACGGAACAGGATGAAATTAATTTACCTACTCGTAATCGCACTCGCAATCACTGCCGGCATGGTACTTCCGGCATCAGCTGCCGGTGATCCAACCGTACAGATTAGCGAATACAAGGTGAGCCCCTCAATAATGATGCCGGACAGCCTTGGGACGATCACCATCGTTGTAAAAAATACGGCCTCCAGCGCGACCATGAAAGAGAACGCAGGAGTCATTGCCAATGATTTCGCCACCACCAAGGTTACGGACATCAATGTGAACATCGAAAATGTCCAGCTCGAGGGGAAAGGCGTCCTGGTCATTAGCAAAGATTTCGAGCGTGTGGGAGAGATCGGGCCCGGGCAGTCGCTCCCGCTGACGTTTACCATCCGTGCCCCACCGGAGACCGGGATGTACTACCCTGAAGTATGGATCGATACCACCGGAGGGAGAAGCACACGGTACCCAATCCCGGTCAATGTTAACACGCCGGTAGGGATCCAGAAAAAGGCGATCATGATTGTCGAAAGTTCGCTCCCAGATACGGTGAACCCGGGTGACGAGATCCCGGTGCTGCTGACCGTGAGGAACGGGGGAGAGACCAGAACGGATGATGTGACGGTCCGGATTAATAACGTAAGCAGCATGATTGCACCGAAGAAGACAGACCTCTACCATCTCGGTGCGATAAATGCCAATGATTCAAGGACGGTGAATCTCGTCCTGTTGTCCGATCGGAACACCCCCACCGGGCTGGTCCGTGTACCGGTCACACTCCAGTACAACTGGATTGATGGATCAGGGCATGTTGAAACAACTTCCATTGATGTCCTGATGAAAGGGAAAGCCGAGCTTGGTTTTGTTTCTGTTGATACAAGCCCGCGAAGGGTAATAGCAAACCAGCCGTTTGACCTGACCATCAGGATCGAGAACACCGGCACCGGTGAAGCAAAACAGGTAGTCGCAACAACCGACCTCCCGATGACCGGTACAACGCAGTCATTTATCGGCAAGATCAAGCCCGGCAACGATGCACCTGCGGTTTTTTCGCTTGACGGGGCCAAGGGGGGTACCTACGAGTATACCACCGTTATTACGTACGTGGATGACCTCGGGACCCATACAATATCCAGCAAAATGTCAGTCCGGGTAATACCAGAGGACAATACCGGGATGTTCATCCTTGTCCTGCTGATCATTATCGCTGGTGGAATCCTTGCGTACAAGTACTGGTACCTGCCGAAGAAAAATGGCGCCGGAGCCCTTCCATGGGTAAAAAAGAACTGAAAGTCGCGTCCCTCCTAGCACTGCGATCACTCCAGCGGGGGAGCCGTTCAAGTGTAGTCCTGACCGTCCTGATTATCGGGATGTGCTTTACCAACATGATCTTCCTGCCCTCCCTGTTCAATGGGATAGGCCATAGTATTACGAAACAGATAGTGGATTACGAGGTTTCAAATGTCATTGTCAGTCCTAAATCCGGCGACCAGTACATCACTGACCTTGATGCCACGCTCGATCTGATCAATGGCATGCCCGGCGTACAACGGGCATCCCCCCATTATTCGAAGGGAGCGACCTTTCAGTTCCGGCAACGGACTCTGGGTGTCAATGTGCGTGCAATAACTCCAACAGATGAGAAGGAAGTGTCCCCGGTCTATACCAAAATGATTGCCGGCAGTTATCTTGGGGAAGGAGATACCGGGGAGGTGATCATCGGGAGGCCCGTAGCCGGTGACGCCGCTGTCCGGCAGGAGGACGAATTCCAGGAGTCGCTCGGGGGTGTCCGGGTAGGGGACTCGGTTACCATCGAATACGGGAACGGGTATACGAAAGAATACCGGGTAAAAGGGATCTACGAGACTGGCTGGAGTCCCGTGGACAGTGCGGCGTATGTTACCTGGACCGACATGGAACAGGTGGAAGGAAAGGCCCTGGACAAGGCAGACCTCATCACCGTGAAAGCTAAACCCGGGTATTCCGAGCAGTTCATCAAGAACGAGCTCCTCACCTATGGGGTAGGGGTGAACGGCAAGGTCCAGACCACGGGAGACCTGCTCAGTAAGAGCATGGGCCGGGCCCTCCAGAGTTTTGCCATCATCAACATGGTCTCCCTGATTGTCAGCATCATTATCACAACGGTCGTACTGTTCATCGTCATTACCATCAAAACGCTCAATAGCCGCAAACAGATTGGAGTCCTTAAGGCGATCGGTGTGGATAAGGAAGTCATTATGCATAACTACGGGTTCCAGGTCATCATTCTCGGCATACTGGGCATTATTCTCGGCATCCTTATCACGGTAGTTCTCGCAGCGTACATGGCCTATCAGCCCATCGTCACCCCTGAATGGTCTGCCACGATGTACCTGACTCCCCTGGACCTTCTCATAAATTCCGTGATCCTGTTCATCGCAGCATTAATCGCCGGGTATGTACCTGCCTACCAGGTCTCCCGCGAGGACATCCAGACCGCCATGAGGGCCTGAAATGATCGTGATCCGCGACTTGACGAAGATCTACCAGATGGGGGACGTGCAGGTGAATGCCCTGGACGGCCTCTCACTTGATATCGAAAAGGGCGAATTTCTCGGTATCATGGGGGCAAGCGGCAGTGGCAAAACCACCCTCCTGCACATGCTGGGTCTTCTTGACCTTCCAACGTCGGGGACAATTGTGATTGATGACACGGACATATTGGCCCTGACCGATTACGAGAAGACGATGTTCAGACTCTACCGCCTCGGGTACGTCTTCCAGGACTATGCACTTGTACCCGATCTCACGGTGATGGAAAATGTCTCCCTGCCGGCAATGCTACGGAAAGACCGGACCGAGGAGCAAACCCGGAACGACAGTTACGGGATACTCCGGAAGTTCGGCCTCTGCGACCGGCGTGACCACCTCCCCCGCGAGCTCTCCGGTGGCCAGCAGCAGCGCGTCTCGATCGCCCGGGCGATGGTGAACAAGCCCGACATCCTCTTCGCCGATGAACCCTGTGCAAACCTGGACTCAGAGAATTCGAAGGTGGTGCTGGACCTGTTCAGAGAGATCAATGAAGACCTGCAGCAGACGATCGTTATGGTCTCTCACGAGGACTGGCACAAGGACTATTTCCACCGGATCATCCAGTTAAAAGACGGGAAAGTAGTGGCCGCCCAAAGTTAGCAGCGCCACCTGGTCCCTTGGCGTTCAACAAAACATCCCCACCCATTTACCCCAGTGAAAAC
>JBAXMF010000182.1:0-5179 GCA_037134435.1 Methanomicrobiales archaeon
ATACGACTCGGTATTTTAACGATATTGGATCGTCCGGTTCTGCCTGGACTGTCCATTTCATCAACTGTTTTTTTCTTAACCCTGGAATAGCTCAGGCAATTATCAGGGCTTCGTGAGATCACGGGATAGATTGCGGTTTAGAGCATACTGGGATTCTGTCCAGGATTCACCCTGAGTCATCATCCTGTTGCACCGGCAGGGCCTCTTCCCCGTGAGCCTCCTCTTCTTCCTCCAGTTTCTCCTCTTTCTCCGCCTGTCCCCGGAAGAAGACATGCTCGATCACGAGGGCGGAAAAGATGCCCACGATGAAGGAGTTTGCCAAGACGGGTTCGAGACTGGTATTCATCATCGTCTTTGTCGTGACCGGCAGGAAAGCAATGAGGGTCGCAAAGATCAGTGCGATGCCGATGACGATCCCCGAGTTATAACCAATGCCACCACTCCGTTCCTTTGCGAGGTTGAGCGATGCTGCAAACATGCCCCCGAGCAGGTAGATGAAGAGGCATGCGATTACAACAGGGGGAATCGCCATCAGGGTGGAGATGATGACAGGGGAAAACCCCACGATGATAAAAAGGGTGCCTGAGCATGCCAGCGGGTACCGGGAACCCTGGCGGCTTGCGAGGACGACATTCATCGAGAAGTTAGAGTTCGCACACCCGATGACCCCGGTAAATCCGGCAACGACCGATGAGAGCCCGGTCATCGCCATCCCACGCCGTAAGCGGCTGTCCATGCCCTTCGGCCTGAGTGAGAGTTCGATTGACTCGGCCGCTGAAAAATCGATGACGAGGAGCGAGAAGTAGCAGAACAGAAATGCTACGAGGAGTGGGATACTGATATCGAGACCCGTCGGGGCAATGCCGGCAAACAGCCCGAACGGGGTGGAGCTGATTGCCGGGGCTTTGAAAGGAAATATCGCGATACAAAGGACTACCCCGAGGACCATGGCAATAGGCAGGAGGAGCTGCTTCGCCATCCCCTTAAGGATGCCCGAAAGCCCGATGATAAAGAGCGTGAAGAGAATGGCAAAGATCACGTAATCGGTCGGGTTTGCCACCGGGGATTTTGGGATGATCAGCCCAAGGATCATTGGTGTGACGGCAAAACAACTCATAAGGAGTACAGTCAGGATAATGTTAAAGGTGAAGAGTTTTTTTAAGAAATGCTGGGCCTTGAACACGGCGAGGCCGCAGATGACAAGACCTCCGAGGATCATCGATGTGAAGATTGCATTTGTCGTGTATGCAAGACCGGCACCAACGCCGACAATTAAAATACTCGTCGGTCCCACACCGATAGGCAGCCGGTGCCCGAAGAAAACCTGGATGATCTGGAAGATGCCGCTCACGACAAAGATCGCCTGGATTACCTGCATCTGCTGTAATGGTTCATGATACAGCATGGGTGCGACAATCATCCCGTATATCAGGGCTGACGGCATCAGGATGATGAACCACTGGAGTGTGGCAATCACCAGGGTCTTTGTCGGGGGAACCTCATCTATCTGTGATAGAAGTTTCATTGTCTGCCTCGTTCATCTCTGCAGCCGGAGTCTCAGCCCCTGGTCTTTCCCGTATTTTCCATTCCGGTTTCTTCATCGCATGGATGATGAGGGGGACGGCCACAACGGCTATGGTCCCGATGATCATAAACACCTGGAACCCACCGCCTTCTTTAATCTGGGTCGGGGGGATCAGGGCCAGGGTAAACATAGCGGCCATTGATAGGAAGCCGAACCCTGCAATAATCCAGATTCCCATTTTTCCGCCGGGTATCGTAAATGCACGGGGGACATCGGGTTGTGTATACCGGAGGCGGATTACCGTGGCGTACATCAGGAGATACATCACGATATAAACCGTAGTTGTCAGAGCCAGGAGGATCCAGAATGCACTGTTCACACCGCCAGGCAGCAATACAAAGACGGCACCCCAGAACGTAATGAATACGGCCTGGAGAATGAGCATATTCACGGGGATCCCATTTTTATTTGTGTTCTGTAGGATTGGTGGGAGGGTACCTTCCCGGGCAGCGACAGAAAGTCCGCGGACCGGCCCAAGGATCCAGGTCGAGACCTGCCCGATCGCACCAAAGGCAATCAGGAGTGCGAACACCGGGACAAGCCATGCCACCGCAGGGTTCCTAAAAATATCCGTAAACGTCTGCATGATACCTGAAAGCAGGTTGAGGCTTGTGACTGGGACGAGCATCGCAACGATGAGTGCACCGACAGTATGGATTACGGTCATCATGAGCGCTACGACCAGGATCCCAAGTGGATAATTCCTCTCCACGTTATCCATTTCGCGGGCATGCGTTGCGGTCATCTCTATGCCGGCGAATGAAAAGATGAATGTGACTAAAAGGACAAGGTTTCCGATATTCGATAAGTTCGGAATGAGATCAACAGCCGTAGGGTTCAGGGTGAGCTGGACCGGATTGCCTGCCGTTATATAAAGCACCCCCCCAATAATCATCACGACTGCAGGGATTAAGGTACCAATAATAACCGCTACAGAACTTATCCTCGTATATGCCTTTAGTCCGTGAAAATTGATCACAGTCATCACCCACCAGACGGCAGCCATGACCACAAAAACATAGAGCTTGTTTTCGGCGAGTGCGGGGTTGAAAATATAGGCAAACGTGGCGGCAATAAAGGCGAGGATCGTGATGAAACCGATTGTCATCTGGAACCACTGGAGCCAGACTGCAGTGAACCCCCATCTCTCGCCAAACGCCTGTTTTACCCAGATATACACCCCCCCTTCCTGGGGCCACCCGGTCGCAAGCTCGGCAGATACGAGCGATGCTGGGATAAGGTACAGGATGATAGCGAGAATTGAGAAAAATATGACCTGCCACCCCGCCACGGCCATGGTGGGGAACGTCCTCATGCTGATGAGCGCGGCTGAAGTAATGAGAATGAAGGCCAGGAGGCTGATAGTAAACCTGCTGGAAGATTTCTCTGGCATTTCAAATTCCTGTAAGGTTAGGTCCGCTGCTACCTGTAATTAATGCGGTGTTCTTTGCGTGAGGGTTCGTTGTCATTCACGTCAATCGGTTCGTTGTATATACCTTGTTGTCATCTGAATTACCTGGCCGGGTTACATCGGCCCGGCTTTGCCCTCTTTGGAAAACCCGGAACTCGAAAAATGAGGAGTGTTTCCAGGCATTTCCAATCTGGTTACTACATGAAGGAAATCAGTTCATCTGCTTTATTGCAATCTCAATTTTCCCTTTCATTACCTCCATGTAACTCTTCCAGGTAGCTTCAATGTTGTCATAATGGGATATGAACGGGTTTAATATACAGAGTCGGAGGACCATTACAGATTTTACACGGTCCCACTCTTTTCCCGGGATACCAAGGCGCCCCACAAACGATTTTGGTGCATCCCCGTAATCCACAGTCTTGAGTTCTGTCTGGGACGTGATCCAGTCATTCAGGTACACCGGGCCGTCCACGTAGGAGGATTCCTGGAAGATAAGATCGTTGAGCTTGTTCATTTTTTCGAGATCCTGGTTGCCTTTCTCGTTAAACGCCATACAAACGATATTAAAGTCCGGGTTTATCGTAAGCGGCTCAACAACGAATTCCCTGCCGGCTACCGTGATGCTTTTCGTCGACTTTAATTCGTTGGTGAACATCTGTGCTCCCTCAATACTCCGCCCGATGATCTGGCCGTAGCCGGTTATATTGAGCGGGATCACACGGTGACTGGCCCATACGGCCGCAGCCGTTGCACCCGCCTTCGAACCTTCCAGGATATAACTCCCCAGGAGTGCCGGGGTGTCCTCGCCTTTTTCATAGAAATACGAGGCCAGGTATGAGATCAGGTCGAGAATACGCCGGTCTTTAACAACAATTCCGCCTGCTGCATAGGGAATATATCCCATCTTGTGGGGATCGATGGTGATAGAATCAGCTGCCGGAATGGCCTTGTAGGACTCGTAAATCTCTTTTGTCGGACCATCCTTGGGATTGACGAAAATACCGTCAGCGATCAGGCGTTTTTTCAATTCATCGTACTCCATGAACCTGCTGTTCTCGTCGAGGAACATTGACCGGGAATAGCCGCCATATGCTGCATCGACATGGAAGTAGAACGAAATACCTTTCGTTTCATAGTCCTGCTTTAGTTTTACTATGTTCGCAATCTCGTCGATTGACCCCTCTTCAGTTGTACCAACAACCGCTACAAGGGCAATAATGGGGATCTTCTTACTGACATGGTCATCAATGATCTTCTTTAAGATCGTGATATCCATGTGGAAGTTTTCGTTCACCTGCACTTCGATGAAGTGTTTGTTCCCTATTCCAAGCACATCTGCAGCCTTAACCCATGAATAGTGCTTGGACTGGGGAACCAGGACTACACCGAGCTTTCCCTCCCCTACACCATTTGCCCGGACTGTTTCATTGCGGACATCATCAAAGGCACTTGCTTTCTTCACGGAATCGACAAGATCAAGCACTTTTTTGACCGGCATGTTGAGGAGTGCCCAGTCATCCAAGCCTTTAACCAGGTCCGGACGGACTTTTTTGACGGCTAATGGGAATGATTTGAGGTTCCGGGCCATCCAAAGCCCTTCGTAATTTGCAACGGTTCCGTCCGTGGTAATATGTCCCCACGAGGTTTCCTGAGGAAACCCGAGCATCGTGGCCATATCCTTCCCAGCCTCGATCTCCATGGGTGTGGTTACCGTGGATGCCTCGTATGCGCAGTTATTCGGATTGTACAGCATGGTCATCATGTAGGCAAGATTGGCGACCATGAGGGTGTCCGAATTCATGTGTCCGAGGTAACGGGCAGAAAACCACGGCATTGAGGTCTTTTTAAGCTTGGCTGAAAGGTCAAGGAGAACATCGGTTGTCCGGTCAAGGGTGGCCTGGAAATGCTCGCTCCGCATTTCTTTTAAGTCCATAACATTACGGTCTTCCGGGTGGAAGTCCCTGCGCCAGTGCATGTGTTCATCCATGAGAAAACCAAGGGTTTCCTTAAAATAATCCCGGTTTTCTGATTTCGGTCCAAGGAACAGGGCATTCACTTCAACGTTTTCCTGTACAGGCTGCTGCTTCGTTTCCGTTTTATTACTCGGTTGTTGTGCCATTTATTTCATCTCCGTTTTTTTTTGATTTCCTAATATCACGTGGTCATTGCTTATTTTTTTG
>JBAXMF010000183.1:0-5158 GCA_037134435.1 Methanomicrobiales archaeon
TTGAAGAGGGGATTAATAATGGAAAATACCTGAAATTTTCCAATATGCCCGATGCCCGGTTCAGGTCTCTGTCCGAACTGATAACAGCCAGATACCCTGATGCCAAGGTCGATCAGATCGGCGAGGCTTTTGGTAAAACGCTGCAAAGTCAGGCAGTACTGGCGCTGATTTTTTCATTTATTGGCATGGCCATCGTGGTCTTCATCACGTTCCGGATATTTGTGCCGTCAGTCGCCGTTGTCCTCTCTGCATTTGCAGATATTGTGATGACCGCAGGAGCGATGAACGTACTTGGAATTCCACTTACCCTGCCAACCACCGCAGCGCTCCTGATGCTTATCGGGTACTCGGTGGACAGTGATATCCTGCTCACCATGCGGGTTCTCAAACGACAGGGAAAACTCGAGGAGAAGCTGGATGGTGCATTCCATACCGGTATAATCATGACAACTACCGCAATCGCGGCCGCTGCAGCGATGTGGGTGGTATCATGGTTCGGGCAGGTCCAGGTCATCAACATGATCGCAAGCGTGCTCCTTATCGGGCTTGTATTCGATATCCTGAATACCTGGCTCACGAATGCCGGGATCATCAAGTGGTATGTTACTAAGAAGGGCGGCCCCGGGTTGACCGGCGGATCTACACCCAGGCAGGAAACGAAAAAGAGGGGTGGCAAATGAACAAGGATGAGATAATCACTCTCGTAAAAGACTGGAGAGTCGCACTCCTTATTATCCTCGTCGTAGCGTCCCTCATCGCAATATACCCGCATTTCGAAAACGGCGAATTTAAGACGAACCTCCAGTATGGCCTTGACCTGCAAAAAGGTGCATGGTTACAGCTTGAATTTAAATCGGAGGTCGTAGGGTTCCAGACGGATAAACCGGCCGCCGAATTCATCGCTGCGTTAAAAAATCAGACTGATGCCGAAATATTCCAGGCAGGCGATAAACTGGAGATCCGGAAGCTCTACACACAAGCGGAGCTCACCCCGATATTTGAAAAAGCCGGTGGAAAGATCACATCATACCAGCAGGGGGTCTCAAAGGCGACTGCTGATGATGTGAAACGGATCCTCGAGAGCAAGATCAACAGTCTCGGTACCCGTGATGCCCGGATTAATACTCTGACCGGTCTTGACGGAGTCACCCGGTATATCCGTGTCGAGCTGGCCGGGGTCACCATGAGCGAGGCCCAGCAGGTCGTCGGTAAGCAGGGTAAATTCGAGGTCAGGGTTGTCACCACAGGAAACCAGTCTGAACACGTGGTCTTCGGGGACTCGATCACCGGTGTCGGAAACCCGACACAGTCACCACCCGGAAGTGGAAAATGGGGCGTCTCTTTCACGATGAGTGAAGATGGCGCAAAGGCATTACAGACCGCGGCAATTCAGTACGGTGCTGTAGCCGACCCTGATAACCACGAGCTGCAGATGCTCCTTGACGGAAAGATCATCTATTCGGCACCATTATCAAAGGAGCTTGCAGGAAACCTCCAGCATGAAGTTGTCAGGCAGTTGATTGCATCCACCGGGGCAGGTACGACAGGCCAGCAGGCCGCGCAGAACCTCGAGATACACCTGCGCAACGGGGCACTCCCGGTTGATGTAAGTGTGGCCGGGTCTGGTTCAGTATCAGCAACGCTTGGCGAACATTTCAAGGTAATATGTATCCTTGCCGGTCTCCTGGCACTCCTTACGGTAGGGCTGGTAGTCTTTTACCGTTACAGGGAACCAGCAATTGTCCTCCCTATGGTGTGTATCAACGCGTCCGAGATTATCATCCTGCTCGGTATTTCCGTATTCACAATCCAGCTGGACCTTGCAACAATCGCCGGCCTGATTGCAGTTCTTGGGACAGGAATTGACCAGCTCATTATTATCACCGACGAGATCCTTCACGAGGGCAAAGTCCCATCACCAAATATTTACCAGAAAAGACTTTCACGGGCCCTTAGTATCATCGTCGCTTCGGCCGCTACCGTGGTCATCGCGATGCTGCCACTTGCGCTGATGGACCTTTCATCACTCAGGGGATTCGCCATTATCACGATCCTCGGTGTGCTTATCGGTGTGACCATTACCCGCCCGGCATACGGGCGCATCATTATGGCAATCCTTTCAAAATAATCCAATAATTTTTGGACTTTTTTCTGGGAATACCCATATAATCCCTTTTAAACACCATCATATCAGGTCATAGACGTAGCGCTCAACTTGGATGAAAGCCGCCCCCACCTGCACCATTGCATTACCGACGAACAGAACGAATACCGTGCCCCTTAAACCAACGACAGCATCACTTGACCAGCCTGCCAGTATGAATGGACGTCCTGTTTTTATGGAATCAGAAACGGTGATCAAGAACGTGGCCGTCCGTCCCGACTCACTCGAGCTGGGAACACCTGGTAAGTCAGGGTGCATCAAAATTTACTTCGATGCAAGTGATGTCGCCGACGCCGAGCTGCGGATCCGGAACGCCATTACACTCCGGGACCTTGCCAACAATCTGACCAGTTACCCGACGCCCATTGCACAGGCCGGGAAGGTGCACGCATGAACGCCACTGCCGAAAGAAGAATCAACAATCTTTTCATGCAGGCACTCAAAGAAGAGAGAAGAGGCCGACCGATTCAGGCCCGGGCCTAAAGGCAATCTGTCGGGTTGGTTAGATTTCTATGGAAGGACAGATATGACAATTGATACCAGGAATACCTCAATTATAACTATTGATCCTTTTCGAAGACCCCATGTTTGTTAAAGAGATTGAACGCGGATCGTAACAGATAGAACGGTTACTATCGGCGATTAATGAAGTAACAATTAAATATTTAGCGATAATTCTATCAACTAAAAAGGATTGGTGAGTGGTAACTGTGGCAGAATCTGAAAAACAAAAAACAGCCTCCGGCCTCGATGAAAATATAGCATCAGCACTTTGTTATTTACTAATCTGGATAACGGGACTGATCTTTTATCTCGTGGAAAAAGATAACAAGATGGTAAAATTCCATGCTCTACAGTCAATTATCACATTTCTTCCCCTGCAAATAATTTACTGGATCCTCGCGTATGTATTTTGGTGGACTGGTATCACGTATTTCCTTACCATGCTAGTTGGTTTGATCATGTTTATTTTGTGGATTGTCCTTATGATCAAGGCATTCCAGGGAGAGAGATATAAACTGCCCATTGTTGGAGATATTGCGGATAATGCAACGAAATAATTCCATCTCTTTTTCAGCATTGCAAGTCAGATCACACAGCCATATCAGGCCATAGGCCAGGCGATCAATGTTGTGGTCGTAATTATCTTATTAAAAAGATATCTCACAGATAAAATTTAGGGGGAAGGTGGCTGTCCTGGAGATACAACAATCGTATGATCTGATGTTACATCCGAGAATGTGTAGGAAAATAAATATCCTTGATCCACGCCATCGACAACTACATAGGCCGAGCCATCTGGGGGAACTGAAATCGCTTGTCCAGTGAAAAGAGCGCCCACTGTAAATGTTATTGATCCCTGATCCGGGACCTGCACATCACCAATAGGACTAATAAACGCAGATCCGGATGTAGAAAATGCGTGTGGGACATAATTTGAAGCTGATGCATGGATGATGTGATTTCCAGCGGACGAAGAAGTAACTTGTGAGGAATAACTTATCTCCTTCGTAAATGCCGAGATCCTCCCGCTTGCCGATGATCTCTCCGAATAGGTTAGGTCTTCGGCCTTACTGGTATTCCCGCTGCGCCCTTCCTGAATATGTGCTTTGACAAAGGCCGAGGTCATGCCCATTGCCGGAGACGTACCCTGACCTGCAACCGTGTATGGCTTGATATTGATGTTGTGATTCATGACAACCGGAATAGATGCATCATTGCCTACGAACCTCTCGTCTGTCGTGGAGGCGACTGACCCGATAGTAAGGTCATAGTTACTTCCTATCTGGACAATATTGCAGTAAGCTGGAATCAGGCTGTGGATCGAAGGCACGAACGGGCAGAGGATCCGGTCTGTTGCATTTGTCGTGTTGGCTACACCATCAAGCATCAGGTTCTCGGAACCAACGATGTTGCCACCGTTTCCGGTGGCCATGTAGGTCACTTCGGTTGAAGCCTTCACATCAGACTGGCTGAGTAGCTTGTTAGCGGTGTTGATTCCCATGGACTTGATGAAGGTTGTCTGACCGTGCTGTGCGATTGTGCTGGCATCGTAACTGGTGCTGTACTGTACCTGCTGTGGGTTCAGCATATTGCTGGTGTTCTCAATGGTTGGCCTTGTCGCAAGGTTGTCTACGCCGGTCACTGACCATCCAAGTGCTGCGGAATCGATAACGGTACCACCGCAGAAGATAACCGTGGAAGTTGTGATACCCTGTACTTCAGGGACTTGCGGAACACCCTGGTCGGCGTATACGATACCAGTCAATGCGATGACTATTCCGAATAACAAGAGTGCAATAACCCCAAATTTACTAAGCTTCAAACAGATCACTCCATTAGAACAGGAGGCTACTCTAAAGAATCCCCCAATAGAGTTCTATTTAACGGTCTGGATGATAAAATCTTCTTTCTTATTTGATCCCTCTATCGCAACAATACCGGACTTTATGGGATGGTAACGTATGATTCTATCCTGCACGGCCAGGGAATAGGAAAAGCGAATAACAATTCGTGCTTTTCGTGTCTCGAATTTACAGCATCGATGGGATTTATCATTCATCTTTGATGCACAACTTTCTATTTTCATCCTGAATACGTTGAATCCCCCGGGAACACGTATTGAACAAATGCCCGATGTTCCGGATACGTAAATAATTCTCTTTTTCATCGATGCGAGGGTAGACAATATCATTTTATCAGGCCAGTGGCAGGCGATCGGGAAAGGGGCTGTATGATGTATCCTTGCTAATAGAGATGTTTGATTCTCTCTTTTTTCAATCGGTGATGTGAACACTCGTGACTGAAATCACGGATGAGGTTTCGTTTACCATTTAAGGTATATTGGCTATATTTTAGCAATTAGAATGTTATTTTTGGGTATTCTAATTAAAAATATTTCGTTGAAAGAATCTATTCGTGTTCCAGGCCGGCGTATCCCTCATGCAACCTGTGCAATGATCTGCCCGATTAGTCGTTTCTCCGCTTTATGGA
>JBAXMF010000184.1:0-5140 GCA_037134435.1 Methanomicrobiales archaeon
TGTAACCCAAATTCCTTCAGGCCAACCCCATTATCTCCAACCGCCAATATTCGCTCATAGTAGTGCTGGATATTTTGCAATTTATTCAATATTTCATATTTTGAATCCCGGATATGCAGTAAATTTTTAATCTTTTTTGCGAAATAAATCTCTTCTTGTACAGATGGTGATTTAGCTGCTTCATCATACGCAGATTGTATATCAATACTAAGTTTCTTAATTTCATTATCATGGATGTAATCAATTTTCTTAGTTACTTCGATTTTAGCTTTGTTGATTTTTTCAAAATTTTCTTGGTTTTTCCTGTCTTTAGGATTTGTTAAAATTATTTTGATAATTTTCAATATTTTTTGATTCAATGGCTGTGGGGGTTGAGATTCATTCCCTGATGATAATGTTTTAGATTGCTTGATTATTTTTAATACATTTTTGCGGTTTTCGATCGCCTCGGAGAAATCCGGTTTGATTGTAATTGCTTTGTCGTAAGAGGTAACTGCTTTCGAATGCTTACCTAGTTGAACTAGCGCTAATCCGCGGCTGTTCCACACGTAGGCATTGTTTGGTTTGATTGCAATCGCTTTATCAATAGAGACAAGGGCTTCTGTATGTTTTCCGAGTTGAAGTAGCGCGTTTCCACGGTTGTTCCATGCATAGGCGTAATCCGGCTTGATAGCAATCGCCTTGTCGTAAGATGCAACCGCTTCTGCATGCCGGTCGAGTTGACGTAACGCGTTTCCACGGAAATTCCACGCTTCGGCCAAATTGGGTTTAATTGTAATCGATTTATCACATGAGGCAAGGGCCTCTGCGTACCGTCCGAGTTGACTTAGCGCGTTTCCACGGTTGTTCCATGCATAAGCGTAATCCGGCTTGATAGCAATCGCCTTGTCGCAAGAGGCAACCGCTTCTACATTTCGGTCGATTTTAATAAGCGCAAATCCACGATTGTTCCACGTATAGGCGTCATTTGGTTTGATTGCAATTGCCCTGTCATAAGAGGCGACCGCTTCTGCATATCGATCGAGTTGACTTAAAGTGGTTCCACGATGGTTCCACGCATAGGCATTGTTTGGCTTGATTGCAATTGCCCTGTCATAAGAGGCAAGAGCTTCTTCATGTCGTCCGAGTTGACTTAGCACAAACCCACGGTTATCCCACGAATAAGCGCCGCTTGGCTTGATTGCAATAGCTCTATCATAAGATGAAAGAGCTTCTGCATGCCGCCCAAGTTGACTTAGTGCAAATCCACGATTGTTCCACGTATAGGCGTCATTTGGCTGGATTGCAATTGCTTTGTCGTAAGAGGCAAGAGCTTCCGCAAACCGTTTGAGTCTGGCAAAATTAACCCCTTCGTTGAAATATTGCTCCGCCCGATCTGCCATAAGTTATGATATACGGTTCAGATAATCACTGTTGTTATTCAAACCTTTACGAAGCCAGTTCAATGTAATTCCGGATCCTGTATATCTGCGGATATCTACCTCATATCTCTCTTGCGGACAAAATATGCCAACACGATTATAAGATGCATTTCGTGGCGATACAGAGGACGGGATTTGCGATGACTTTCTCCTGCTCTTTTCGTTATCCTCTGTTTTTGAAATCTATACTCACCTGGTGCACGATGAGATCGGCCTTCTGGATTAGTTCATCGGGTATTTCGGTCACTCCCATTTCCATCCTCATTTTCAGTTGTTCGGATAATTCCTGCGCTTCAACCTTCACGTCGCCTTTGGAATAATGGATGAGATCAAGGAGATACTTATAAGCAGTTGCAATATCCCCGGTTAACATATTGATCATGACGAGATCCCCACAATAATATGCAGATTTGGTGGAATCTTGGGCGCTCACACTCGTTTTCAACAGGTCGGCGTAATTTTTCCGGAGGTACATTGCGAGATCTTTTTGCAGTTCAAGGACGGACTGGTACCGTTTTGCCGGTTCTTTCTGGAGACATTTCATCACCACCGCATCGATCTCACTTGCACCGGGAATTATTTCCCGGAGGGGTACGGGATCTTTTGTTGCGATATTCATCCCAATCTCGACCATACTTTCACCTTTGAACGGCAACACACCGGTGACGAGTTCATAAAGAATCACGCCGATCTGCCAGATATCAGTCCGTTCATCTTTTACTCTGTTATTAATCTGTTCCGGGGCTGCGTAATGAGGTGTAAATGATATTGTGGTCGATGCGGAAGATTCCGTGATGACACGACTAAGACCCCAGTCTGATATTTTTGGAGTACCCTCTTTAATCAGAATATTCTGGGGTTTTAAATCACGGTGAATGATCTTCTGGGCATGTGTAAATTTCAAACCTTCACAGACATTGAAGATGATCCACGCAGCCTCTTCGGATTCAATTGGTTTTTTCATCTCTGCCAGTGAGGAGTCACAAAGCTCCATCTCGAAGTATGGAAGTGGCATGATATTGAAATCATAAATCCTCACGATATTGGTATGATTTAATTTTGTCCAATTCTGAATTTCTGCGACAAATGATTTTCCGGTTGCTGAATCAAGGGCGATAGGAATTTTAATTGCAACATACTTGCCATCTTTCCGTTTAGCTTTGAAAACACGGGCAAAACCACCTTTACCAATAAATTCTGATTCAGTATACCTGTCAGAGAGGTCAGGTGGGAGTTGTTTTGGCGTAAGGGGTCGGGGTGTAAACTGACTGACAGGCGACGATGGAGTTTCGGGAGGTGTAGATGTGGCCGTAGCTTTTTCTAGGACATCGATCCAGAAATCGTAAGTTTCGTGGTATTCCTTATCATTACCATCACGATACATTACCGCCAATTCGAGCGGGATCTTTCCTGGAATTTTAGGTCTAATTGCTATGTCCAGCGAGGTCGTAGCTCCTGCTTTAATCGTCACCGGTTTTATAAATTTTGTATCGAATTCATCGGAGAAGATTAGCCGGATGTCGTTTATATTTGCATTCCCACTATTCTCGAGATGAATTGTCAGCTTGTCCCACTCATTTGCAATGAGCTGGGTGTGACCCAACGTAAGCTTAAGTTCTGGCTTTAATGTTGTTCTGAATGCTTCTAGTTCCGTAATTGCACGTTGAATTGTGGGAATATCTTGTGCGTCGAGTTGTGAACGTACGTGTTCAGGGACAATCCCCAACGATTCAACTTCAGCCAGCAATTTTCCTCCTTTTTCTTTGAGTTCGGTCACTTCTTTAGCAAGCTCGTTTTGCTTTTCATTGGCATGAATAAATTCCTCGTTCTTCCCAGATGAAGTAGCGATTAGTGAGGGTGTGGGGGCAATTGCCGGTATCTCGTTACCATCAGCGGGTTGATCATCAGAGGGCTTGTTTTTCATCCGGTAGAAGGCATACCCCCCGCCAGCAATACACAATACTACGAGAATTAGAATTATTGGCAGGGATACATTGGAAACTCCACTGCTTGATGGGGGTAAAGGCGAGGGCAGCAAAGATGGAGGTGCACTTTGAATCGATGACGCTTCTCCAACCGCATATAGGTTGCCATCATAACTCCCGAAATATACGACGCCGTTTGAAACTGCTGGAGATGAATACACCACATCTTTCGTTCTGAATTGCCATTTTTCCTAACCAGTCACAACATCAATTGCATATGTGTTGTTATCGCCACTCCCTACATAGATGATACCGTTTGACACCGCCGGAGATGAAAGCACCCCCCAGTATGAATTTCCCGCCTTGAACCGCCATTTCTCAATTCCCGTCACGGCATCGATTGCATATGTATTGTTATCCTGACTCCCTACATAGACGATACCGTTCAACACTGCCGGAGATGAAAGAACATTATCACCCGTCTTGAAATGCCATTTCTCAGTTCCTTTCACTGCATCGATTGCATACAGGTTGTTATCATAACTCCCTACATAGACGACCCCTTGTGATACCGCCGGGGATGAAAGTACAGGATCCCCCGTCTTAAACCGCCACTTCTCCTTTCCGGTTACTGCATCGATCGCATACAGGTACTGATCATCACTCCCGACATAGACCACGCCATTCGATACCGCCGGAGATGACTCCAAATACCATCCCGTCTTGAAACGCCATTTCTCCTTGCCATCCACTGCATCGATTGCATACAGGTTGTTATCCCAACTCCCGAAATATATAACGCCATTCGATACTACCGGGGATGAATACACATAATTTCCCGTCTTGAACCGCCACTTTTCCGTTCCTATCACGGCATCGATTGCATATAGGTTATAATCATAACTCCCAACATAGACGACCCCTTGGGATACCGCAGGAGATGAACGGACAATATCATCCGTCTTGAAACGCCATTTCTCTTTCCCGGTCAACGCATCGATTGCATACGTGTTGTTATCCTTGCTTCCGATATAGACAACACCGTTCGACACCGTTGGCGATGAAAACACACCACTTCCGGTTCTGAATTGCCACATCTCAGTATTGGTCTGCACAATCCCGCCATTGTCAAAAACACCCGTGTGCTGCGGGTTGGCACGGAACATCGTGTCGGCAGCAGCGGCAGAGGGGGCTAACGCCATAATGAAGAGAAGAAGGAGGATGTAGGATCCATACATTCCGGGATGGTTACCTAGTCTATATTCGTTCAATCATCAGCCGCCTTTTTATTCGTAATGGGAAATTATCGGCAGGTGGGATAAAGGTTGTGAAGTATCCAGACTGATGATCATTACTTTCACCCCGCATACGCCCTGAGTTCATACCATCCATCACCCCACAACAATGTATGAATCTCGAAGGGCCAATCCCACTTTGTCCATGTTGTAAGAGGCCAAGTCTCTATCGCTCCCAACATTCCAGGACAGCTTATAAATGCTCATATTGCCACGCTGTGCTTCCCGAATCGTGGGTCGTTGATTACCTTCCAGGGGTGGAACCCAAACAATCTCCCAGAACATGACCATATGGACCGAATCGCAACCTACCCCGTCCTGTTTTGACATTGTACGTAGTGCCATCGGTTGTCACAGTTACATCACCATTCAGGTCGGTGCGGTATACAGCCGATCCCACCTGGGCCAGGCGACCCAGAGTCGCTGATGTTGGGTGACCGTAGGAATTCCCGGCCCCGACTTCGATGACGCTGGTCTTCGGTTGGACTTTGGAAAGGAA